>CAZRDD010000048.1:0-17017 GCA_964598675.1 uncultured Parafilimonas sp. | reverse complement strand
TTAAGGTAAAAGTTGGTGGCCTGTGGGTTTGCCCCAATGGCCGATACCAGCAAAAAAGTAGTAAACCCTGCCTGCTTACCCAGCACAGCAGCATTTACAGGTATATCATAATCCACCTTGCGGTATTGGGCCATATCGCCTTTCACCTTTTTTTGGGTGGTGCCAATACAGCAAAAAATTACATCGCCTTTGCCCAGCTGTTTTTGGTAATCATCCAAATTGCCAAAATCAACTTTTTTAACGGTTAGCTTTGGGTGGCTTATAGTAAAATTACCCCTTACCAAAACAACCACTTTACTAAAAGCATCATCGTGCAGCAATGCCTGTACCACATGCCCGCCTGTTAAACCCGTTGCCCCAATAACCACTGCTGTTTGTAACGGCATATTATTTTGTTATTTTGTGCTATGCAAATTCAGGAAAATATTTCACTTAAACAGTACAATACCTTTGGCATAAATGTTAACGCAAAACAGTTTGCTATATTTTATACCGTTGACCAGTTGCAGCAATTGCTGGCGTACGCCACTGCAGGCGGTATGCCGCTAAGCAGCGCCCACCTACTTATTTTGGGCGGCGGCAGCAATATTTTATTTACCAAAGATTTTAACGGGCTGGTATTAAAAAACGAACTGAAAGGCATTGAACTGGTGAAAGAAGATGCCAGTTATTATTACGTAAAAGCCGGTGCTGGCGAAAACTGGCACGGACTGGTAATGCACTGCCTGCAACACGGTTACGCCGGGCTGGAAAACCTTAGCCTTATACCCGGCTGCGCAGGCGCATCGCCCATGCAGAACATTGGGGCCTACGGCGTAGAAATAAAAGATGTTTTTGAAAGCCTGGAAGCCTACCACATACACGATAAAACAACGGTACAGTTTACCCTTAACGATTGCGCTTTTGGTTACCGCGAAAGTGTTTTTAAGCGGCGCTACAAAGGGCAGTTTATTATAACCAGTGTTACCTACAGGTTGCGTAAACAGCCGGTTTTTAACACCAGTTACGGCGCCATTGAGCAGGAACTTGAAAAAATGGGTGTTACAGACTTGAGTATTAAAGCCATAGCCCAGGCGGTAATAAACATACGCAGCAGCAAACTGCCCAACCCTGCAGAAATTGGCAACGCAGGCAGCTTTTTTAAAAACCCGCAAATACCCCTGCAACAGTTTAACCAATTAAAACAGGCGCACCCCGGCATACCGGGCTACCCCGCTGGCGATAACGAGATTAAAGTGGCGGCGGGCTGGCTGATTGAGCAATGCGGCTGGAAGGGCTACCGCCATGGCGATACCGGCGTACACGCCAAACAGGCGCTGGTGCTGGTAAACTATGGCCAGGCCAGCGGCGGTGAGGTTTACGCCCTCTCCGGCAGAATTATAGAGAGTGTGAAGCAAGCTTTTGATATTGTGCTGGAGCGGGAGGTTAATATTGTATAGATTGTTATTACACTAATAAAAAAGGCCAGGAAGTAAAATTGCTTCCTGGCCTTTTAAATTCATTTATTAACCCATCTCTAAATACTATCTAACGCCTGGGTAATATCGTTCAAAATATCCCCGATATATTCCAACCCAACTGATATGCGTATTAAACCGGGTGTTATACCTACCGCCAGCCTTTCGGCCTCGCTTAAACGGGAGTGGGTAGTACTGGCCGGGTGCGATGCTATGCTGCGGGTATCGCCCAGGTTGGCCGTCATTGACAGCAGCTTCAGGTTGTTTAAAAACTTTCTGCCGCTTTCAATACCGCCTTTTACTTCAAAACAAACAATACCGCCACCGGCCTTCATTTGCTTAATGGCAATTTGGTATTGCGGGTGGGTTGGTAAAAACGGGTACTTCACCCATGATATTTGCGGGTGCGTTTCCAGCGCTGTTGCAAGTGCCAGGGCATTCTCGCAATGGCGCTGCAGCCGCACATCAAGTGTTTCAAGGCTTTTGCTTAACACCCATGCATTAAACGGTGCCAGCGATGGGCCTGTGTTGCGGCAAAACAAATAAATATCCTTAATAAGGTTTGCATCGCCTACCACAATACCACCCAATACACGGCCCTGCCCGTCAATCCATTTGGTGGCAGAATGCACCACCAGGTGCGCGCCGTATTGTACAGGCTGCTGTAATAAAGGCGTGGCAAAGCAGTTATCTACGGTAAGTATTAGGTTATGTTTTTTAGCCAGCTCGCCCGCCCATTGCAGGTCTAAAATTTCCAGCTGCGGGTTGGTGGGCGTTTCCAGGTAAATCATTTTGGTATTAGGCTTAATGGCCTTTTCCCAGGCGTCTTTATCATCGGCAGGCACAAGGGTTGCCTCAATACCAAACCGTGGCAAAAACTTGGTAACCATGGTATAGGTGCTGCCAAATACGGAGCTGGAGGAAATAATATGGTCGCCCTGCTTTAAAATGGAGAACATTGCAGCAAACACTGCCGCCATGCCTGTTGCGGTGGCAAAACCAGCTTCTGCGCCTTCCAAAGCACACATTTTATCAATAAACTCATCCACGTTAGGGTTGCTGAAACGGCTGTAAATATTATCATCCGTTTCATCAGCAAAAGCAGCCCTCATTTCTTCGGCATCCTCAAACCTGAAGCTGCTGGTTAAAAACAACGGCGTGGAGTGCTCCATTTGCTGGGTGGCAGGCGTTTGTATACGTATGGCTTTGGTAAGCGGGTGCAGGCCATGCTGCCCAGGTGTATTGTTAACAGGCCCTGTAGAATGCTGATTGGCTTCGCTCATAATTGTATCTGTTGGGGGGCCTGTGCCACTTAAAAGAAGCACAGGGTAAATAATAATAACCTTATTAATAACCGGCAGCCCGGTTTTGTTGCTTAACTAACAAGCAATACCAGTTGCTTTTATGCATTGGGGGCAGCAGGGTGTACCTGCACCGTCCACTGTATATTGGCACCGGCAGCACGCAGGGTAGCGGCTACTGAGCAGTATTTATCCATGGAGAGTTCAGCCGCACGGTAAGCCTTATCCTCATTTACATCGCCATATATATGAAACTCCACCCAAATATCCTTCCACAGGGATGGTTCTTTGCCGCTTTCGCGCTCGCCCTTCACCACCATTTTGTACCCCTTCACCTCCTGGCGCTGCTTTTTTAAAATGCTTATCACATCAATACCACTGCAACCGGCCAGGCCCATCAGCAGCATCTGCATTGGGCGTGCGCCAAAGTTTTCGCCGCCCGTTTCGGGGCTGGTATCAATTTTTATTACGTGGCCGTTGGCATCTTTAGCCTCAAAACCATAATCGCCGTGTACCCGTTCCAGTTCAATCGTAACCATAGTTCAATTTTTTAAAACAGGGTGCAAAGTTATTAAATTTTAGGGTAATTGCAGCGGTATAACAACCGGGCGGGCAAATGGAGTTAAAGCCAAACCGCCTGAAGCCTGGTGCCGGAGTGTTTTAGCAAAAACTGGCTGGCCGCCTAAGCCAGTTACAGTATTAAAATTTCGTGAATTATTTAATACCTGGCTTTTTGTTCAAATTACGCTTATCTTTAATATCAGCTTGAATGATGCTCACCATACAAAACCAAATACATAATACCATAACAAGTAAAACCAACACTTTACAACCATGAAAAAAGTTACCGGCATAGGCGGCATATTTTTTAAATGCAGCAACCCCAAAGGCATGAACGAGTGGTATGCAAAAAACTTAGGTTTACCACTTAGCAGCTATGGCGCAACCTTTGAATGGCGGCTGGATGAAGACCCCACCAAACAAGGCTCTACCACCTGGAGTACATTCCCCGCAGACACCAAATACTTTAACCCATCGGAAAAGCCTTTTATGATTAACTACCGGGTAGATAACCTGGTGGCGCTGGTAGAAGAACTTAAAAAAGACAATGTTACTATTGTGGATGAAATTGCCGATTATGATTATGGCAAATTTGTGCATGTGCTTGACCCTGAAGGCAATATTATTGAGCTTTGGGAACCCAAAGACGAACCAGCGGAAGAAAAAGCCGCTGAATAGCTTATTTTGTAACAGGTAACGGGTATGGGTATGATATGCTTGGATTATACCCATGCCCGTTGTTATATAAATGTACTTAAGCGTACAAGCATTGCAGATAAACCCAGGCAGCCATACCCTAAACCTGCGTAAAAGCGTTGCCAAACATCGTTTTTGATGAAGAAAATAATTGGATATTTTTATTACCATTTGTATTTATTGGTACCACAACTTACAAAACGCAATGTTGAAGAATCCGTAACCTTGTATTTTTCAATTGTATGGTTGATGTATACCAGCCCGTTTATTCTTTGGCTATGCTCCGGTATTCATGGCAAAAACAGCCAATTAATATTTATTATAATTTTGTGTTTATATGAATTTTTTACATACCGCCTTATAAAAAGCTTTTTAGCTAAAAATGTTCAGTTAAAAGAGTTGCTCTTTTTATACAAAAATGAACACAAAGCCAGCAGGGTGTTAGGCATAGCCCTGGCAGTTGTTATTGTATCAAGCTCCCCTGTAATCTTTATACTAATATTATCACATTTGTAGAAAAAACACATCCACGCAAGCTGCTAATCCTCCCCCCTACGGCCTTATCACCTTTACATCCAGTAAAAACTGGTATACATAGCAACCGGCGCAAATGCCGAGGAAGGACTCTAAAAACGCAAATACGGAGAATATTATACCAAGTGCCAGTGCAATGGTGGTAAGCTGCACCAGCAGCGATGCTACAATAAGCACCGACAAAACAAAACCAATGCGTGCAGCAAAACGCTTGGGGGCCTGGTAAATAGGCTTGCTGCCAATGTTAAACTGCTTAATAACCACATCGCTAAGCTTTGCCAAAGGGCTGTAACGGCCCAGGTTAAAACCACGTAAAAAAAAGTCTGCCGCCAAAAAAACAGCTATCGGCAGCGAAAAGTAAAATATACTTACAGTAACCAGCGCAAATACCCAAAGGGCATTAAGCCTTACTTTATTCTCGTTAATACGTGCATCTTCTGCACGGGGGGTGGCATTGCTCATATACAAATAATGTCTACTAAAATAATAGACTACAAAAATAGATAATTATTCCATCCAGCCAATAAAAAATAGCCTTTCTATTTTTTACGGGGCGCTGCCAGCAGGCACAGCGGTAAATACGGCTGGTAAAATACCGGGGCAAAAGTGTGCAACTGTGCCCCGGTACAAAAATTAAGCGCGGTGGTTATCGGCCCGCCAGTTTTTAATGGCCTGCTTAATGGCCTTATTGTCCAAATTTTCCTCAACAGCCTGTTGCGCAAGGGCAACAAATTCCCCATCGGGGGCAAAACGCAGGGCAATTATCTGGGGCATGGTCAATTGGCTGCTAAGCAGTTTGCCGGTAAGTACGTAGTAGCGCAGGTTTTCCTCGGCGCGTATGGCCCTGTCCTGCGCTTTAAGGGCAAATGTGCGCATAAACACAAAAGCCAGTACCAGTGCTACGGCTATTAATAAAATCATAATCGAAAGCAGGCTAACCGCTTCAACCAGGTTAATAACAGCCAGTACAAGTACCGCCAATGTAATTAACGACAATACATAATGGTACAAGGGTACAAACCTTGCATGGTTTTTAAAATTTTGCTGGGGCATAAACGTTTGTTTTTGGTTGTGGTTTAAATAAAAACGGTAAAATACAAATATGGTGGTTTACCACGTAATATGTTTTTGTAAATAAGGCAGTCAGGCAAAAAGGCATGCTCCGTTTGGCGTTTTATACCCATAACTTTTTGCACAATACAGTTTTTACGTACTTTCATTTTCAAAATCTCGTAAATGAGGATATTTTTCACCATACTGTCTGCCGCCATCACCATTGCATTGGTGCATGTATTAGATACGCCCCTCACCATAAAGGGTGCAAAAACGCCCCGGCTGGGTTATTTCCTCTCGCCCCAAAAAGGCTTTTGGCAAAGTGCCGATGCTGCAGGCACCGTTTTTAATGCCACGGTTAAAATACCGGGCCTTAAAGGCAATACGCAGGTGTATTTAGATAGTATGCTGGTGCCGCATATTTATGCCGATAACGATGCGGGCGCTTATTTTGCCGAGGGCTACCTGCACGCAAAATTCAGGCTGTGGCAAATGGAGTTTCAAACCTACCTGGCTGCAGGCCGTATGAGCGAAGTAATGGGCGACAGCAGCAACGGCACCAATTTTTTAAAGTTAGATATTTATTTCCGCCGCCTGGGCATGGTGTACGCTGCCGAAAACTCGCTAAAAGCTATGGAGGCCAACCCTGCCACTAAAGAAGCACTGGATAACTACACCGCAGGGGTGAATACTTACATTAGCAGCCTTACCGACAGGGATTACCCCCTGGAATACAAACTGCTTGATTATACCCCCGAGCCCTGGACCAACCTTAAAACAGCCCTGTTTTTAAAATACATGAGCTACGATTTAACCGGCGGGGAAAACGACTTTGAAATGACCAACGCCAAAGCCGTATTTACCAAACTGCAGTTTGAAAAGCTGTACCCCTACGGGCAGGACTCAGTAGAAAATATTATACCCAAAGGCACCGCTTTTAAAAAACCGGGCATATTACCCAAGTTGCCCGATACGGCAGACTCGCTGTACTTTAACTATAAAGATACCGTAGCCGTTGCCCCGCCGCCCATTAAGCCAGATAAACACAATGGCAGCAACAACTGGGCAGTGGCTGGCACCAAAACACGCAGCGGCAGGCCCATACTGTGTAACGACCCCCACCTGGGCCTTAACCTGCCATCGCTGTGGTACGAAATTCAAATATCCGCACCGGGCTACAATGTTTACGGCGTTAGTTTTCCCGGCACACCCGCCGTTATAATTGGCTTTAACGATAACTGCGCCTGGGGCGTAACCAATGCCGAAAGGGATGTAAAGGATTATTACGAAATTAAGTTTCAGGATACCAGCATGAGCCACTACCTGTACAACTACGAGTGGAAGAAAACCGATTTTAGGGATGAGGTGATTAAAATTAAAGACAAACCCGACCATATTGAAAAACTGCCTGTAACCATTTGGGGGCCGGTAATGTACGATAAAGATTACCCGGACAGGCTGCACACCGGCAAGGCATATGCCTGCCACTGGACTGCCCACCAGGCCACCAACGAGCTTAATACCTTTATGCTGCTTAACCGCGCTAAAAATGTTGATGATTACAAAGCAGCTATTGAAGGGTTTAAATGCCCTGGTCAAAATTTTGTATTTGCTGCCAAAAACGGCGATATAGCCATAAAGGAGCAGGGTAATTTTGGCGCTAAATGGCGCAGGCAGGGCGATTTTGTAATGCCCGGCTGGGACAGCAGCTATGCTTACGAGGCCATACCCGACAGCGAGAATATTGTATTGCAAAACCCCACCAGGGGCTTTGTTAGCAGTGCCAACCAGTATGCTTACGATACCGCTTACCCATACTATTTAGGCGGCACCAGCTTTGAATACTTTAGGGCCAACATTATAAACAGGCACCTGCAGAATATGTGGGATATTACCCCCACCGACATGCAGCAAATGCAAACAGATAACTACAACCTGCTGGCCGAAATGGCCCGCCCTACCCTGCTTAAGTACATGGAAGGGGCCAACCTTAACAAAGCCGAACAGAAGTACCTTGAAATAGTAAGGGCCTGGAATTTAAGGAACGACAGTACGGAGGCGGGCCCTACAGTATTTACCACCTGGTGGGATAACCTGTATACAGCAGTGTATAACGATGAAATGCACCAAACTAAATTGCCGCTGCCTGGCGTGGATGATGCTACCCTGCTGCATGCCCTGTTGAAAGAACCCGACTATGAGTTTGCAGATAATATAACCACCCCGCAAAAAGAAACGTTTAAAGATGAGGTAGCCATAGCCTTTAAAAAGGCTGTACCCGTTTTTATAGCGGCCGATACAACCAAAACACTTGCCTGGGGCCGGTTTAAAGATGGCGGTATTCGCCACCTGCTGCGTATACCCGCCCTTAGCAGGCTGCACCTTAGCGGTGGCGGGGGTAACGGCATTATAAACGCCTTTACCAAATACCACGGCCCAAGCTGGCGGATGATAGTACAACTTACCGATGAAACAGAGGCCTACGGCCTTTACCCCGGCGGGCAAAACGGCAACCCCGGCAGTAAGTATTACGATACATTTATAAACAACTGGGTGGCAGGCAAATATTACCGCATACAAATTGTAAGCAAGGCCAGTATGGCCCAACAAAAAAATGCGGGGGTAATTACCTTTAGCAATTAGCGTACACAATTAATAATTGTTGTTACACGAATTAAAACGAATTACACGAATATGGCATGAATGATAGCATGAGTAATGGCATTAGTGATGGCATACTGCTATTTTAAATAACAGTACTAAACAAGCGTTTTAACAACATAACAGGTACAAATAAAACACAAAGCAGCAATGCCAAAATAATGTTTGTTATGCTTAATGTAATGGGGTTAATTCGTGTAATTGGGTGTAATTAGTGTTATGTATGCATCATCATTCATGTAGTAAAAATTAACTCGAGCAATAAAACACAATAAAGCGTATGAAATTTATAATAGCCCTTTTATTAACGGCCCTGCTTGGGTTTGCAGCGCCCCTTTATTTGCCCTGGTGGAGCTTTGCAGCAACATCGGCCATTGTGGCGCTGGCGGTACATCAAAAAGCCTGGAAGGCTTTTGTAACAGGCTTTGCAGGAATTTTTATACTATGGGGCGTACTTACCGTAAGTATTGATGTTAAAAACGAGCACCTGCTGTCGCAAAAAATAGCCGAAATACTGCCGTTACATGGGTCGTACACTGCGCTTATTGTTATAACAGCCCTGGTGGGTGCGTTAATATCAGGCTTTGCTGCTTTAACCGGCAGCCTTGTGCGTACAATAAAGCAGTAAAACCAAATAATGCAATGGCGGCAGCACAGCGTGTATTTGCATTACCAACGGTAAAAAAGGCAGTGATAAACTTTAGTATTTGGGGTGGCTGTTAAAACGTGGCTGTTTCTGTATTTTTTATGCCACCAGGTTTTCTTCCATTATAGCTTCTTCAAGGCGCAGCAGCAGTTTTTCAACAATATAATTATCTACACGGCCACTAAAATAACCCTCCACTATTTTATCCGTCCAAATAAAATACGTAAAGCATTTTAGTATAGACGAGATGGAGGCTTGCTGTATCCAGGCTTCCATACTGTCAAACTCCAGTGGCTCCTGCTGTATGGCGCTGTAATCGGTATCAGCAAAATTGTGTTCACAAAAAATATCG
Organism: uncultured Parafilimonas sp.; assembly: GCA_964598675.1. GTDB lineage: Bacteria > Bacteroidota > Bacteroidia > Chitinophagales > Chitinophagaceae > JABDFW01. Next base: position 7,756 of record CAZRDD010000048.1, on the reverse strand, counting down.
GTAAATTCCTGTATAAGCTTTTGTTTGGTTGCAGGCACCAGCCTTTGGTTTAGGTACAACGCATCGTGCCCGTAAAATTTTTTGCGGTAAGTGGCTAATTTTTTCAGCCCAAAAATCTGGTATTGCGTAAAATCATTTATCAATGGGCGGACGATTGTTATACGAATTTATTCATTTGCTTCAGCGTACACATACCAACTGTAAAGTTTTATACGTATTTTAAGCCACCTGTTAAAATGCAATTAAAATCATAATATGTATTTTTGCAGCGAATTTTGTCTGCCCTGCAAGCAGATCCATATTTTTTAATGGAATATTTGGCCGTTGGCAACACTGCTGCTGCCAGATGTCTGAAATAATTTTTTATGCCTGTTTTACACAACCGGGTTTCCAACGAGGAGCTTAAAAAGCGCCTTATGGAAGATACCGAACCACGTACCACCATTAGTTTTTACTGCTACTTTGCCGTGCAAAACCCGCAGGAGTTTAGGGATGCACTTTACAAAAACCTGTTTGCGTTAAAAGTATATGGCCGCATATATGTTGCCTTTGAGGGTATTAATGCCCAAATAAGCGTACCTGCGGCCAATGTAGAGGCGTTTAGGGCCTATTTATACTCCTTTGAGCCATTGAACGGACTGCGGCTGAATATTGCCGTGGATGACGATGGCAAATCTTTTTGGGTGCTTAAAGTAAAGGTGCGGGAGAAGATTGTGGCCGATGGCATTACCGATGAAGGCTTTAGCATGCAAAACAAAGGGCGCTATGTAAATGCCGCGCAAATGAATGAACTGCTGAAAGATGAAAACACTATTGTGGTAGACATGCGCAACCATTACGAGTATGAGGTGGGCCACTTTGTAAAAGCACTGGAAGTACCCAGCGACACCTTTCGCGACCAGTTGCCCATGGCCGTAGATATGCTTGCGGGCCAGGAGGATAAAAATATTATTATGTACTGCACAGGCGGCATACGCTGCGAAAAAGCCAGTGCCTACATGCTGCACAAAGGGTTTAAAAATGTGTTTCACCTGGAAGGCGGCATTATAAACTATGCCCGCCAAATTAAGGAGCAGCAGCTTGAAAGCAAATTTACCGGCAAAAACTTTGTGTTTGACGACCGCCTGGGCGAGCGTATTACCGACGACATTATTGCCCGCTGCCACCAGTGCGGTAAACCCTGCGATACCCATACCAACTGCCGCAACAACGGCTGCCACCTGCTGTTTATACAGTGCCCCGAGTGTGCCGCCGAATACGACGGCTGCTGCAGTACTGCCTGTAAAGATACCATACACCTGCCCGTTGAACGCCAGGCCGAAATACGCAAGGGTATTGATAAAGGCCAGAACATATTTAACAAGAGCAAAGCCCGCCTGCGCCCCAGGCTGGATGAGAACAGGTTCTGAGTTCTGGGTTTGGGGTTCTGGGTTTTGGGTTCTGTTGTTCTGGGTTCGGGGTTTGAGTGTTTGAGCAGTTCTCCGGTACGGGATGGTTTGGTAGTTCTGTGTTCAGGGTTTAAAAGGTTTGAAAGTTTGAGTGTTTGAATGTTATGCGGTTCGTACTTTGTACTTCTGCACCCGTACTTGGTACCGGGCGCTGCGTTTGAAAGTTTGAATGTTTGATTTTTGTCTTTCACTTCGTACTTCGTACCTGGTATTTCGTACTTGCACACTGTTGCACTCGTACATAAAAAAAAGAGGAGTCCCTTTGAAAAAGAACTCCGTTAAACGGGCGTCCCGGCCCGCCTATGAGATAAGGTATATTAAGTAACTAATGTTTATTGTGTATCCCCCACGCTTATACAAACGGTCTTTTTTTACATCAACCAACCATTCCTGCAAAAATCAATGTATTTAAGTCATACCCGCATCTACTAAATGACGAATTGACTTTATAAATGCCAAACCCCTAAAATCATTACAAATGCGTTTTGTAAATGATGAACTGCATTTATTGCCTGACGAATGCTGTTCGTCATATATCATGCTGGTTTTCATAGTATTATATATCAGTTTGTTAGTTTTATGTTCTCTTACTTATTATCAAACTACCAAACGCATTCTGCTTATGAAACAAAAAACCGATCGCTTGTTTGTGCGTGCATGTGCAGTATTATTATTATTGCTCAGTTCAGGGTTCTTGTTCGCACAAAAAAAGGTAACGGGTACAGTTACCTCGTCTAAAACAAATCAGCCAGTAGCATTTGCCTCAGTAACAGTAAAGGGCACCAGTGTAGCCACCGCTACCGATGCAGCAGGTGCTTTTATTATTACAGTGCCTGCAGGCAAAACAGTGTTAACCATTACTTCTGTCGGCTTTCAGGACCAGGATGTTAACATTGGCACAGGCATCGTAAATGTGGTGCTTAAAGAGTCTGTTTCAACACTTGATGAAATTGTGGTAACAGGCTACACCGCGCAAAAGAAAAAGGATTTAACAGGCTCGGTAGCTGTTGTTAATGTAAACGACATGAAGCAGGTGCCTGCCGGTACTGTTGAAAACATGCTGCAGGGCCAGGCGGCAGGTGTTACCGTTATTAACTCCGGCGTACCGGGTGGTGGCAGTAACTTTCGCATAAGGGGTATTTCATCCACCGGCAATTCCGACCCTCTTATTGTGGTTGATGGTATACAGGTGGCGAGCATGCAGGATATTAACCCCGATGACATTGAATCCATCCAAATATTAAAGGATGCTGGTTCAACCGCCATTTACGGGGTACGCGGCAGTAACGGCGTAGTGGTACTTACTACCAAAAAAGGTAAAGGCGGCCAGCCAAAAGTGGTGTACGATGGCTGGGTAGGCAGGCAAAAGCCTTTAAAAAACGGGTTTAACCTGGCTAACCCTCAGGAGGAAGCCAACTTAATTTGGCAATCGCAGATAAACGATGGGTTAGCACCCAGCCATGTACAGTATGGCAACGGCTCCACGCCTGTATTGCCCGACTATATTACCCCTACCGGCGGTAAGGAAGGCGAGGCTGCAACACTGCCTTCGGCCTACGTTTTTGACCCCGGTGCCAGCGATGATAACCGTACTACAAAGGCCAACAAAACCGGTACTGACTGGTTTCATTCCATTTTTGTACCTGTAACACAAACCCAGCATTCGCTTACAGCAAGTGGCGGTACCGATAAATCTACCTACCTGTTTTCAGTAAGCTACCTTGACCAGCCGGGCACACTTATAAGCACTTACCTAAAAAGGTACGGGGTACGCGCAAATACGCAGTATAACATAAGCAAACACATACGGTTAGGCGAAAATGCTTACCTGTTTTACAAGCAAAACCCTGGCTTTACCAACCAAAACGAAGGTAATACCATATCGTACGCCTACAGGGAGCAGCCCATTATACCTATTTACGATATTGCAGGCAACTACGCCGGTACAGGCTCAAAAGGTTTGGGCAACTCAAACAACCCTTATGCAAACTCCATAAGGGCACTTAGCAACAAATCGAACACCTGGGATATGGTAGGCAATATTTTTGCCGAAGTGGATGTGGCTAAACACTTTACCGCACGTACACAGTTTGGTGGCACCATTGATAACTACTATTATAACAGCTTTAGCTATACAGCATACGAAAATGCAGAAGGCAACACCAACCCCAACGGTTACAGCGAGGGCAGCGGGTATAACAGCCAGTGGACATGGACCAATACGCTTAAATACAGTAACTTTTTTGGCAAACACTCTGTTAACATCATTGCAGGTTCCGAGGCAGTTAAGTCGTTTGGCAGGTCGCTTTCGGGTACCAGGGGCGATTATGCGTTTACCAACCCCAGCTATGTAACGCTTAACACAGGCAGCCCTTCGGGCCAAACAAACAGCGGCTCCATCTACACCAACAACGCCCTGTACTCATTGTTTGCAAGGGGCGATTATAACTACAACGGTAAATACCTTTTTTCTGCAACAGTAAGGCGCGATGGTTCGTCTGAACTTGACCCCTCTGTTCGGTATGGCGTGTTCCCCTCCTTCTCAGGCGCATGGAGGATTTCTCAGGAGAATTTCATGAAAGGTATTGACTGGCTCAGCGATTTAAAAATACGCGGCGGCTGGGGTATTGCGGGTTCGCTCAACAACATCAACCCCTCTAATGCCTACACCCTGTACAACCAGTTTGCCAGCAGCAGCTACTACGATATAAACGGTACCGGCACCAGCTCGCTGCTGGGGTATTACAACAGCCAGCTTGGTAATAAAAATGCTAAGTGGGAGCAGGATATAACCACCAACGTAGGTATTGATGCAAGTTTGCTGAATAACAAATTCGACATCTCTATAGACTGGTATAAAAAAGAAATAAGCGGCCTGCTGTTTCAAAAAACATTGCCTAATACAGTAGGGGGTGCAAGCTCGCCTTACATAAACCTTGGCAACGTTGAAAACACAGGTATTGATATTGCTTTGGCTTACCACTTAACCGTTAACAAAGACCTTAAAATAAACATTCAGGGTACTTTAACCGCCTACAAAAACAAAGTGGTTAGCCTGCCTTTCTCCTATGTGGATGAAGGCAGCGCAGGCTCAAGCCGCCTGCCAGCCATGGCACGCCTGCAGGTGGGCCAGCCCATTGGCGAGTTTTTTGGCTATAAAGTGGTGGGATACTTTAAAGATGCGGCAGATGTAACAAAATCGGCCAAGCAGGATGGTGCCGAACCAGGCTTCTTTAAATACAAGGATGTTAATGGCGATGGGGCTATAACCGATGCCGACCGTGCATTTATTGGCAACCCCAACCCCAAATTCTCCTACGGCCTTAACCTTAATGCCACTTACAAAAACTTCGACATTTCTGCCTTCTTTTATGGCGTACAGGGAAACGATGTGGTTAACTACGTAAAATACTGGACAGATTTTTACCAGGTGTTTGAAGGTGGTGTAAGCAAAGATGCTGTGTACAACTCGTGGACACCCACCAACCTTAACCCCGCAGTACCAAAAGTATCGGGCAAGGCTACCTTTAGCAATACAACGGTGTTTAACTCCTGGTATGTTGAAGATGGCTCCTATTTAAGGTTAAAACAATTGCAAATAGGCTACACACTGCCAACCTCGCCATTAAAGAAATTTGGCATAGACAGGTTTAGGGTTTACCTGCAGGGCACCAACTTATTTACCATAACCAAGTACAAAGGCTTAGACCCAGAGCTGCAGGCTTCGGACTTAAACAACAATACCAACTTTGGTATTGACTTTGGTAACTACCCTGCCAACCAAAAAACCTACATTATAGGCGTTAATTTAAGTTTTTAACACTTGCCATTTTTCACGATTAACACACTTACAATATGAAAAGAAGATACAGGCTAAGAATATTAATACCGGTTACATGCATAACATTGCTTATTGCGTATGCCTGCAACAAAAAGTTTTTAGATATTAACCCAAGCGGCTCCATAAGCCCCGAGGTGCTGGCCAACAAAAGCGGCCTGGATGGTTTGCTGATTGGTGCCTACTCCGACCTGGATGGCGCTGGCGGCAACGGTGGTGGCTGGGGTGCAGCCGCATCAAACTGGGTGTATGGCAATATTTGTGCAGATGATGCCTACAAAGGCTCCACCCCATCCGACCAGGGGGATATTCTGCCTTTAGAAGTATGGACGGCCACCGCTACCAACAGCTACCCTTCCGGCAAGTGGGCTATGATGTACGATGGCATACAACGCTCCAACGACGTTATACGCACCATGAGGCTTGCTACAGGCGTAACCACTGCCGATACCATAGAATATGCCGCTGAAGCGAGGTTTTTACGTGGCTTCTATCACTTTGAGCTGAAGAAGATGTTTAAAAACGTACCGTTTGTTGATGAAACCATTACCGTAAACAACAATAACTATAATGTTGATAATGTTGATGCATCTGGCAACTACGTAAATATCTGGCCACAAATTGAAGCAGACTTCTCTTATGCTATGACCAACCTGCCAACCACACAAACGCAGGTGGGCAGGGCCAACAAATACGCAGCAGAGGCTTTTCTGGCCAAATGTTATATGTACGAGCTTAAATACAGCGATGCAAAAACAGTGCTGGCGGATTTGATTACCAACGGGGTTACCTCCAAAGGAGCTAAGTATGCACTGCAAACATATTATCAAAACAATTTTAACCCCGACCCTTCGGCCAAAAACAGCTCCGAATCAGTTTTTGCGGTGCAGATGTCGGTAAATGATGGTTCTGCTGCCGCATCAAACACACAGGGCAGCGGCAATGGTAATTATGGGGACGCGTTAAACTTTCCGTACAACGGCGGCCCCGGCTCGTGCTGCGGTTTTGACAACCCCTCGCAGGACCTTGCAAATGCCTATAAAACCGATGCCAATGGCCTGCCGCTGGTAGATGGCTCTTTTCAAAACTACCCCAATGTAAGCCAGCCCACCAGCCCATACACGGGCAACCTGGACCCCCGTATTGACTGGGCAATTGGCCGCGCGGGTATTCCTTTTCTTGACTGGGGCAACCACCCTGGCGATGCGTGGATACGCGATACCCTTAACGATGGTCACTTTAACCCCAAAAAGAACGATTATGCCCAAAGCCAGAAGGGTACCCTTTCTGACGCAAGCTCCAGCTACTGGGCTGCTACGGAGTTAACAGCCAACAACGTTAACATCATCCGTTTTGCAGATGTGTTGCTTTGGGCTGCGGAATGCGAGGTAGAAGTGGGCAGCCTTAGCCAGGCCGAAGTGTATGTAAACATGGTAAGGGCAAGGGCAGCCAACCCTGCCGGATGGGTGTATAAAAATGCCGATGGCACCCCTGCCACCTTTAGCGCTACTACCTTTACCTACTCCACCAACGGTACTGTAGCAGCAGATAAATATAAAATAAGCTTGTACCCTTCGGGCGCTTTTGCCACACAGGATTATGCGCGTAAAGCAGTGCGGTTAGAAAGAAGGCTTGAACTGGCGATGGAAGGCCACCGCTTCTTCGACCTTCAGCGCTGGGATGCTGCAAACCCCGGCTATATGGCCGGTGTGCTTAACCAATATGCAAAACTTAGTGCAGCCTTCAGGCCTGCGTATGTTGGCGCAAGTTTTACCCAAAGCAAAAACGAAATATTTGCCATACCACAAGGGCAAATTGACGTTGAAAATGCTGATGGTAAAACACACCTTAAGCAAAACCCCAACTACTAAAAACAGTTGAACATTTTTATACAAGGGCTGTACCATTTAACCGGTACAGCCCTTTTTGCATTTATACATTTGTAATGCATTAACGCTGTTGCAGGCTATGGCATAAAAATTATTAAGTACATAACTTAACAGTTGCAATTAAACTTTGCAGCGCATGTTAAAAGAAGGTTTGTTATGCGGTAAAATAATGGTGAATAAAAAAAAGGCAAACCGTGTTTACATAAGTTGTATACCTTAACCACTTTTTGCACGTTAACGCAAAGCCATTGCTTAACCGATAGCCATATTGTTGAAAGCATTTAGCCTAAAGCCTGGCAGGTGCAAACAAAAACACTTACACTACCTGTGTAAAAAACCAGTTGCGGCCATGTAAAAAAGTAAAAATCAGGCTGTTTTTGTGTGGCAGTTAATAAGCAATTTGCGGCGTACAGAAACATTATCCTTATTTGGGGCGGTGTGCTGTATTATTTGTTGTGGAAAGCTGCTTTTTTCAGTGCCGGTAACAATTATGCTAAGCATATTTTTTTTCTCATTCAGGGTAATTTCCACGCGGCTGTTTTCGGGTATCTCTTTCTTAAAGTTAAATGCCTTTTCAATAA
>CAZRDD010000047.1:0-17266 GCA_964598675.1 uncultured Parafilimonas sp. | reverse complement strand
TGAATATTGAATATTTTTTTCTGCACTAAACAATATAATGGCCGCCTTTACTCAAAACGTAAGCAGCCCCGGCTACTGATAGTCTCCTATTTCAAAATGAAGTTTATTGCATAAACAGGTGCATGCAACACATAAACTTGTGACAAGAAACAATCAATATTCAACATTCAATAATCAATGCTCAAGTTAATACACGCACGGTTTTTCCATTGAAAATTGATTATTGAGCATTGAATATTGAATATTTTTTTCTGCACTAAACAATATAATGGCCGCCTTTACTCAATACTTAAGCAGCCCCGGCTACTGATAGCCTCCTATTTCAAAATGAAGTTTATTGCATAAACAGGTGCATGCACCGCATAAACTTGTGCCAAGAAACAATCAATATTCAACATTCAAGTTAATACACGCACGGTTTTTCCCTTGAAAATTGATTATTGAGCATTGATTATTGAATATTTTTTTACACAGCACCAGGTAACGTAAAAGCTGCCTTTACTAAAAACGTAAGCGGCCCCGGCTATTTATAGTCTCCTATTTCAATTAGCTGGCCCACATCCAGCACTATAATTTTACGCCCTTTGGTTTCTAAAATACCGGCCTCTTTAAACTCGGTAAGCACACGCACCACGTTTTCGCGGGCGGTGCCTACCAGGCTGGCAAGGTCATCCCGGCCCATGTTTATGGTTACGGGCATGCCGGGTTTAAAATCAACCTTGTATTTTTCGCGCAGCACAATTAGCTGCAGTGCCAGCCTTTCCCTTACCGATTTTTGGGCAAACATGGTAAGGCTGTTGGCTAGTACGGCAAACTCGTGGCTAAGTGTTTTTAACAACCGCCTGTTTAGCAGCGGCGACTGGTGCAGGGTGTACAAAAAATCTTCCCTGGGTATAAAGGCAATAGTGCTTTCTTCAATGGCGGCAGCGCAATCGGGGTAGCGCTCGTCGGATAGTATGGCATGGTAGCCCAGCAATTCACCCCTATTGGCCACATAAAAAATCTGTTCACGCCCGGCTTTATCAACCTTATACTTTTTTACTTTCCCTTCTACAATATAAAAAATACCGGCCGGGTAGGCCCCCTCCCTAAAAATAATCTCGCCCTTTTTATATACCTGCTCTATCTGGTGGCGGGCAAGCAATTCAAGGTCTGCGGGCGGCAGGTCCGAGAAAATAGATTCACTTTTAAAATCCCATTTATCAATGGGGAAAATACCTTTAATGCTCATGCGGGGCACAAAATTACTTTTTTAAAAATTGATATAACTCACTATTTACGGTGATAAGGTTTACTGCGCCACACCACCCTTTGGCGGTATCTTTGCAGTATGTACCAGCAAAACGCACAAAACACTAAAGACCTGTATTATACCGCCGACCATGAGTGGATTGCCTTTAAGGGTACCGTGGCCTATACCGGTATTTGCGGCTTTAAACTTACGGGTTTTAAGGAGATACATTCGGTAGTTTTTAATGAGGCAGATGGTTTTAAAAGCCAGGGCGATGTTATAGCCACCGTGCAGTATAATGATTATATTATTAAGGCCCACATGCCGGTTGACGGAAAAATTGTGCGGATAAACGAGGCGCTGCAAACAAATGAGAAAAACATTTTGCTGCTGCACCCCGAAACCATTGGCTGGATAGCGCATATAATACCCAGCCGCCCCTACGAACGTAATGGGCTGGTATTGCCAAAGCACTACCAAATGACACGTATACGCAAATACGCCAGGTAATTTTTACAGAAACGATATTTAGAATGATTCCACTGTTAGATATAGATACTTTTCGCGAGGATAAGTTTACTACCGATGAAGCTTTTAACCGTTTGTACCCGCAGCCGATACAGTTGCTGGCCCGCAGGCACTGGACACCCCTTGCCGTTGCCCGCAAAGCGGCCTTGTTTTTAGCAGCCGAGCGCAATGTACGCATACTTGATATTGGCAGCGGCGCAGGCAAGTTTTGCCTGGCGGCAGCCTGCTACAAGCCCTATGCACACTACACCGGTGTGGAGCAGCGCAAAAGCCTGGTAGGCTACGCCAACGATGCTAAAAACATGCTGTGCTGCGATAATGTTAGCTTTATACACGGCAACTTTACACAGCTTAATTTTAAAGACTACGACCATTTTTATTTCTTCAACTCATTTTACGAGAACCTGGCCGGAACGGATAAGATTGATGACAGCATTGCTTACTCGGGCGAGCTATACAATTATTACAACCGCTATTTATACCGCCAGCTGGAGCAGAAACCTGCAGGCACCCGCTTAGCCACTTACCACAGCCTGGAAGACGAAGTACCACGCGGTTACCATATTGTACGCAGCGAAATGGATAACCTGTTAAAATTCTGGGTAAAAATTTAAGCGCCATGAACACCATGTTTAAGCCAAAAATATTAGATACACTAAAAAATTACAACCGGCAGCAGTTTGGTAAAGATGTTATGGCGGGCCTTATAGTGGGCATCGTAGCCCTGCCCCTTGCCATAGCCTTTGCCATAGCCAGCGGTGTATCGCCCGAAAAAGGGCTTTACACGGCTATTATTGCAGGCTTTATCATATCTGCCATTGGGGGCAGCCGGGTGCAAATAGGCGGCCCTACGGGGGCGTTTATAGTAATTGTGTATGGCATTGTGCAAACACATGGGGTAAACGGGCTTATTATTGCCACCTTTATTGCCGGGGTAATGCTTATCATCATGGGGTTGGCCCGGTTGGGCTCCGTAATAAAGTTTATACCGCACCCGCTTATTATAGGGTTTACCAGCGGCATAGCACTTATTATTTTCTCCTCGCAAATGAAGGATTTTTTTGGGTTGAAGATGGGTGCCGTACCCGCCGACTTTACCGATAAATGGATAAGCTATGTGCAGCATGCCGCCAGTGTTAATATATATGCTATTGTTATTGCAGTGGTAACAGTGGCTGTTATACAGCTTTGGCCAAGGGTTACGCATAAAATACCGGGCTCGCTGGTGGCCATACTGCTTACCACCACAGCCATGCAGTTGCTGCACCTGCCGGTGGAAACCATCGGCAGCAAGTTTGGCAGCATCCCCTCATCGCTGCCACGGCCCGTAGTGCCGCATATTGATTTTGCCACCATAAAAAATCTTATTCAGCCCGCCTTTACCATTGCCCTGCTTGGAGGGATAGAATCGTTACTCTCGGCAGTGGTAGCCGATGGTATGATAGGCGGCAACCATAAATCTAACATGGAACTGGTGGCCCAGGGCACAGCCAATATATTTTCCTCCATATTTGGGGGCATACCCGCCACAGGCGCTATTGCCCGCACTGCCACCAATGTAAAAAACGGTGGCCGCACGCCGGTGGCAGGCATGGTACACGCCATTACCCTATTGCTTATTATGTTGTTTATTGGCAAATGGGCCGCGCTTATACCTATGGCTACACTTGCAGGCATACTGGTGGTGGTGGCCTATAACATGAGCGAGTGGGGAAGCTTTTTATCAGTATTTAAAGGCCCAAAAAGCGATGTTGCTGTACTGCTAACCACCTTTTTGCTTACCGTGCTGGTTGACCTTACTGTGGCTATTGAAATAGGCATGGTGCTGGCAGCATTTTTGTTTATGCGCAATATGATTAAAGCCAGTGATGTTAGTGTTTTTGCCGGTGGTGAAGATGGCGGCGCAGGCAGCGGTACGGATAAACAGTCGCTGGATAATTTTACCCTGCCCCAGCATACCGAAGTGTTTGAAATAACCGGCCCATTGTTTTTTGGGGCTGCCTACAAGTTTAAAGATGCTATGCGCTTTATTGAAAAAGCCCCTAAAGTGCTTATTGTACGTATGCGCCGCGTACCGGTGATTGATGCTACAGGTATAAGAACGTTGAAAGAAGTTTACAAAGAATCTGCCCACCGGGGCACCAAACTTATTTTAAGCGAAGTGCTGAGCGAGCAGGTGCTGGAAGAATTAAAAGACAGCCGCCTGCTGTTTACCATAGGCAAGGCAAATGTTACCGATACTTTTGAAAAGGCACTTGAGCGCAGCCGGGTGGTTATTAAGGAGGGGTTAAAGCCTGCACAACAGTAACCACAAACCCCTTATTCAACATTCCTAAAACGTATTGTATACCTTAATAAACAGGTTGTTTAACCTTTAGTATACCACTTAACAGCAGGGGTTACACAAAACATAGCTGATTGGCTGTAATACCCCGTACATAAGGTTTTGACTGCAAACAGGCTTTAAAAAACCTTTAACAATATTACCACCCCATGCCGGGCAACTAAGTTTAAACAGCCGCGTATGTTATTAATAGAAAGCAGCACAACGCCTTACCTGCAGAAAAGGCAATACCGCAAGCACCGGCCAGCGGCGGTAATTACAAAAAAGCTGATTTTGTTCTACAAAAAAACATAACAACATTATTTAACTGTAAATTGTATTTTTAAAGGTGTATTGCTATGCCTTACCGGCTAACTGTGCGTGCCTTACAAGTTTTAAAAAAATGGCAACCGCACAACGGCTACCGGCTTAGCTAATACATAATCAACCAACGTACCTGTACTTTAAAAAGCAACACCTTAACAACCACATCCAAAACAACAACAACCATGAAAAAATTACTTATTGCTGCCCTGTTTGTGCCATGTATGGCCCAGGCGCAGGTTGAAACCAAATTAACGTACACCATTCCGCAGGGTTTTACATCACCCATATCGTTTTACACCGCCGAGAACGATGAAGCGGTGGCCCAGGCCAATGCCACTCCCGGCACGCACGAGGTTACCATCCGTTCAAACAGCGCCACCACCGGTTTTTTATATGTAGCCTCATTAAAAAAGTTTTTGCCGGTTACCCTAAACGGTGGCAGTAACGATATTACCAAAAGCCTGGGCCTACCAGCTGTGATTGATGAAGATGCCGTTGGTGCAGCAGGACCTGAAGTATTCCCTGCCATTTTGCAGAAAATGCTTACCATGACCAACTCCATAAAAACATTGGGGTATGTGCCACAGCAAATTAAGGATTCCGCTGCCGCTGCGGATAAAGCAAAGGCTTACTATCGTTACCTGCAAAGCATGATTGGTTTTACCGACAGCATTGTAACACTGTACCCAAAGGATAACGCCTCACTGTTTACGGTGTTTCGCCTGGCGCACTGGTGCTCCTTAAGTCCCGAGGTGTTTGCCATACTGCGCAAGCTGGATGCATCGCTGCTTAAAAACGATTTTGCTAAAGAACTTGTTAGCAGTAAACAAAAAATGGAGAGTGACAGCATTGCTGCCGTAGGCAAAAAACCAGGTGTTGGTTTGCTGATGGTAGCCAACAGCCCTAAACTAAATGGCGTAGGTGCCAGCAAACGCATATTTATTTACTGGGACGAACAAACACATTTGGACAGAGATATGATTGATGACCTTGTACGCATGTACCTGCTTTATGGCAGCCGCCAGGTGCAAGTAAACTTTGTATACACCGGCACCAACAAAAACTGGGAAGCTACCATTAAACAAGCCAGTTTGCCCACTTTTGCCAATTACCTGCACTGCAATAAAGCCGATGCACTGGGTACCAACCCTGTGGTGATTAATAAAAACGGTGTGTGCCTGTATTCGGGCATAAAAGGCTACCACCTGTATAAAAAACTGGGTACCGTTGAATAGATATTAGACCTATGAAGCCACCATAAACTGGTTATTAAACAGGGCCGTTAAAAGCCCTTGTTTAATAGCCGGTTTTTATTTTATAAGGTTACTGTTAATAAGTAAAGAGTATTAAAAATTACAATTGGCAAAAAACATCATGCAGCATGCAACCGTACTATTGTTCCCAATTATCTTTTAGATTTAAAACTAACACCTGAACAACATTAGTTGTTTATAGTAAGAACAGGCAGCGCGGTTGCTTTGTTTCTTCTGCTAAACACATGCCCACTGATAGTTGTATTGCTGCCGGTATAATACAGGCTATCGCGTAAAAACTGCAACTGCACGTTATCAAAATATACACAGATGGTATCGTTTGGGCCGGGAATATTTACTGGGGGTGATGTAATAAAACCAGTAAGTAAATATCCTTGTTTTCTTTTATCAATATTGTGTTTTTTATCCACCGTATCAATAGCTGTTTCAATGGCTGCATCTGCCATCAACACTGGCTTATAGCTGCTGTAACTGGTTAAAAAAATATTGCCTTTACCAGCCACCCAGTTACCTTCAGTAAAAACACGGCTTAAACAGCCCGTATTATAATACGCAAAATGCCCATCTTGCTTAAGTATAAGCCTTGCGCTGTACCAAATAGAGTTGTTGTATTCCCACTCGCCGATTAACCCTGTGGCTTTGTCTGTTGTTGAATTTGTATTAACCACAACAGGCAAATCATTGCCATACGCTTCGTTATTGCTTTTCTTGTTGCTGCACTGCGGCAACAAAAAAAGCAGTAAGATTAAGAGGATAATATGCGTTTTACTATACCTGCAAGCTGATTGAGTATAACTCCTTGTGTAATTGCGCGAATTTTTCGGTAACCCGGCCTCTAATTGCGAATTTATTTTTATCTGAAGTCTTTTTGTCATGAAAACTGAATCCAATTTATTCTCATAGGGCTGAATTATAGTCAAGCACAACCTTTCTTCCGAACTCGGTTTTACTTATTGTCGTTCCATGAATTTTTATTAAACTATCAGAAACAGCGCTGTTAAATATAAGATAAGAAAATGAACCCCATCCGCTTTGATCAGGATACATTTCAATTGGTCTACCACCATAAATTTCTGTTGTGCGCACCCAATCACATTTTGTTTTTGCCAACTTTTCCTTTAAAACCTGTACAGTTTCGTTTGTCCATCCAAGCTCCGTCAATACAGAATCCAGTGATGTAGAACCAAATTCCAAATCATTGCCACCTATTACTTTGTGATAAGGCTCACCATATGGTGTTTCAAGGTGCAAATTAACTTTATTGCCACTACTCAATCCGAAAGACACTGACAGTTCTTTATCTCCCGGAATATTTGATCTAAAATATTTTACCAGGTCTGCAAATTCAGCTTCATGTTGATTAAAGTTCTGAGTAAGTTCCTTTCTTGTATACTTTTTATCAAGAACTCCACTAAAAGACAACCATTGATAAAAATAAATTCCAAAAAAAAATAATACAACAACTATTAAAGCAATATTTATAACAGTCGTTTTCACAGGCGATTAAATTAGGTTCAATTAATAAAAAGTCAAAGATTTTTTATGTGCATTGTATTTACCCTGTTTTATATCAGTTTTTAAAAAATTGGGGTAACTCAAACCCAAAATAATTTTATGTATCAATTAAATTTTCATTATTATAAAAAACTTTTCTTCCGTCAAGTATTATAACAACCCCCTCCTCCTTCTTTTCTTTCACTCCAACCTGCCCTCCGGCACACTCGCCCCCACTACTTCTCCCCCTACCCTTCTGCCTTTGGCGATTTTTTTGCCAATGCCTTTATAAGCACCGGCAGCAATGTAAGGTTGGTAATGGTGCCGGTAACCAGTGTAAGCGATGTTAACCAGCCCAGCGCTTTGGTGCCACCAAACTCGCTGATGCAGAAAATAATAAAGCCAGCCACCAGTACCAGGGAGGTGTAAATAATACTAATGCCTGTATGGCGTATGGTTTGCTTTAAAGTGGCAGGTACGTTAAAATTAAGGTGTGGCAGCTCCTGCTTATAATTTACCAAAAAGCGTATGGTAACATCAATGGCTATGCCCAGCGCAACACTAAACACCAACACGGTGGAGGGCCTAAGGGCTATGCCTGCCCAGCCCATAATGCCTGCGGTAATAACCAGCGGCACAATGTTGGGTATTAGGGAGCATAGCAATATGCGCGCCGACCGGAACAGGTACAGCATACACAGCGCAATTAATAAAAACGCCCACAGTATGCTTTGCCTAAGCCCGTCAATAATAAAAGTGCTGCCCTCTAAAAAAGTAACGCTGGCACCAGTAAAGGTTACTTTGTAATTGGCGGTATCAAATGTTTTTTTGGCAACGCTGTCAAAATCGCTCAGCAGGCCGGGCAGTTTGGCGCTGCCAATATCAAGCATGTTAACGCTTATGCGGGCCTGCTGCTTGCTGCTGTCAATAAAACCGCCCAGCATTTTGTTAAGCTGGTCTTTTTTAATGCCTTTATCGGCGCTGCCGCTTTTAAGCAGGCCAGCCATAACGGGCAGGTCAAAGCCGGTGGGTATGCCGTAGCTGGTGCTGTCGCCACCGTATAACACCTGCCGTACAAACTTAAGGCCCTCCACGTAGCTGAGTGGTTTGGCCGTTTCCGGCCTGGCGGCAATGTACTGGCAAAAGGAGTCTATCTTCTCAATATTTTTAATCGCCCTTGAAGAACTCAATAAACCGTTTTTCTTTTTTGTATCCACCACAATTTCAAGCGGCATAATGCCGTCAAAATTCTTTTCAAACCATTTAATATCGGTATACACCACATCTTTTTTGGGCAGGTCATCCACCACAAACCCTTCTTTTTTAAGGCGGGTAATACCTATTACAGATACCACCACCACTATAAACGTAATGCCGTAAATCCACTTGCCGTGGTTAAAGGCCCAGCTTTCTAAGCGTACCAGCAGGCGTTCAAGCACCTTGTTATCAAGGTAGCGTATATGCCTGCCTTTGGGCGGCGGCAAAAAGCTTAACACAGGCGGTATAAAAAACAGGGAGATAAAAAACAGCACCATAATGTTAATGCCCGATACTACGCCAAACTCCTTCAGCAGGTCGCTGTGGGTAAAGGAGAATACTGCAAAGCCAATGGCGGCTGCTATATTGCAAAACAGCGTAACCACGCCCATACGCCCCACCATGTTAATAAGGGCTTTGTGCTTATCGCCGGTTTCCTTGTAGCTGGTATGGTATTTATTTAAAAAGTAAATACAGTTGGGTATGCCTATTACCACAATTAAAGGGGGTATAATGGCCGTAAGCAGGGTTATTTTGTAGCCGCACAGTACCATGGTGCCAACGCTCCAAACCACGCCCATGCCCACCACCAGCAGGCTCATAACCGTGGCGCTTAGCGAGCGGAAGAACAACAGCAGTGTAATGGCCGACAGCAGCAGCGAGCCTGTTAAAAACCAGTTCATTTCCTTTGCAATGCGGTTGGCTATGTTGGTGCGTATATAAGGCAGGCCGCTAACATGCACGTGCAGTTTGGCGGTATCTTCAAACACTTTTACCTGTGCCAGTATATCGTTTATCAGGCGTGTGCGGGCTTTGCTCTGCACACTGTCTTTATTAAGCTGTACGGCGGTAAGGTAGGCATGGGCCTCGTAATTGTACAGCAGGCCACGGTAAAACGGCAGGTTTTCAAACCCGGCCCTGTCGGTATTCAACTGCTCCTGGCTGGTATAGGGGGCATGAAATATTTTAAGGGGCACCAGTTTTTTGGTGGCGGTATCCTGCATAAAATCCAGCGATGCGGGTACACTAAGCACCTCCAGCACACCCGGTACTTTTTTAAGCGATTTATCCAGGGCGGCCAGGGCATTAAATACCGGTACGGTAAACAGCCCTTTGGTTTCTACGCCAAGCACCACGGTATTGCCATCATCCCCAAATTTTTTGCGGAACAACTGGTACTCAAGGTATTTTGCATTATCGGTGGGTATGGCCCGGGAGTTATCGTAACTAAGCTGCACCTTGCTGGCCATAAAGCCCATAAAAATGGTTGCCGCAATTAAAACACTCAATAACGCCACCCTGAACCTTAAAATAAATTTTGCCAAATTATACCACATAATAAGCTTTTGCAGCCAGGCAACCTTTTATAAAGCTTGTAATATTACGCTTTTACAAATACGTTGCTTACAGGTAAACACCTTTACCGGCTTTGGTTTTAAATAGCCACAAAGAAACATATTTAACCATTACTGTTTGTTATTAACCTGTTATTTAAGCCCCTTAAATAGGCCAAAAACAAGTGTAAAAGGCAAAAAACCGGCACTGTGCAGCGATGACTGATAAAACCTGCCAAAAAAAATTGCGCAGAAAAATTTGGCCACACCAAAAACAATAACTTACTTTGAAATACAAAGCACTTTTATGACAGAGCAAAGCCACCCGCTTAACACCCTGCAGGATATTAAACAAATGATGGAACGCAGCAGCCGCTTTATAAGCCTTAGCGGGTTTAGCGGCATAGCCGCAGGTGCCTGCGCATTAACGGGTGCGTGGTTTGCAAACAATATTATTAAAAACACTAACGAACTGGCAGACTTCAGGCAGGAATTGAGGCACAAGCAAAGCATTACTGTTGCAGATTATATGGGCAACCCTTTGCTGCATGTAGCTGTTATTACATTTATCGCGGCATTTATACTGGCTTTCGCTTTTACTTACATACGCAGCAAAAAAAACAACATACCCCTTTGGGGGGCTGCCAGCAAACGGCTGCTTGTTAATATTTGCATACCGCTTATTGCTGGCGGGTTGTACCTTTTAAAACTTATGCAGCAAGGCACATACGGGCTTATTGCACCAGGCTGCCTTATTTTTTATGGGCTGGCGCTTATTAATGCATCAAAGTACACCCTTGCCGAAATTAGATACCTGGGCTACTGCCAATTGCTAATTGGTTTGCTAAGCCTGCATTATATAGGTTTTGGATTATATTTTTGGGCATTAGGATTTGGTATTTTACATATAATTTATGGCGTTACTATGTGGTGGAAATATGAAAGAAAACAACAGGCATAAACCGCATGGTGGCATTTATACATGGATGGTGCTAAAACGCCAACCGTAGTTTAACCAGCATTACGTTTATTTGCATTTGGTTAAACTTAGCTGCACAATTAGCGGCAACAAGTTTGTTAGGCGTATGCAGCTTTTACTATACTTACATGAATTAAGGAACCAGCGGGAAATGAAAGCATGAAGAACCTGATTGAGCATTTGAACAAAGTTTTTGACAGCCGTATACGGCTGGGTATAATGAGCGCCCTGCTGGTGAACGAGGATGTTAGCTTTAACGACCTGAAAGAGCTTATACAGGTTACCGATGGCAACCTGGCAAGCCATTTAAAAACACTGGAGGAGAGCGAATATATTAAGGTACAAAAAGGGTTTATTGGCCGCAAAACAAACACCACCTATACTGTTACAAAAGCTGGTGAAAAAGCCTTTAAAGCCCACCTTGATGCGCTTGAAAAAATGATACGTTCCATAGAATAAATTTTTTTACCCATTTACTTTGAAATACAAAGCACTTTTATGAAGACAGCTTTTCGCATTTATTTTTTCGCCTTGTGCATTTACGCGGCGCTTACATTGCCCGCACTTACCAGCCCATTTATATACAGGTGCAGCCTGGTGTTTGCCACTGAGGCAGGCACAGGTGCATGTCTTTTGTTTGCAGCCAGCTTTTTTGTTTTGCTGCGGCTAAAACCGCCTGTAGCTACCGTAAACATTATCCTTATATCATCAGCAACCACAAGCGTAATACTTGCATTTATGTTGTTACTCTGGGTAACAAACCTCACACATTTTTTTTATAAAAACGCAGGCACACTGCTGCTGTTTCCGGCAGCGGCTGCACTTGCAGGTTTTATATCAATTGCTATTCATCAACCCAGTATAAAACAACATTTTACCCCACCCATTTTAAACAATATTGAAACCATTTTTACCAATAATAAAAAATAAAATCATGCGCAAACTTATACTACCATACGCAGTTGCCGTCATATTAATCACCATATTGACGGGTCTTATTTATGCTAGCGTTCAGCAGCAACACCGCACCAGTGCTAACGACCCTCAATGGCAAACGGTAACAGATGCTGCCAACCGCCTCATTAACAACAAACCGGCATTTACTACAACTGTTCAGGATACAGTGCAACTGCCGCAAAGCCTTTCGCAGTTTGTACAGTTGTACAATGCCGGCGGTACACTAACCTATTCAACAGGTTATATTGGTGCAGCACCACCGGTATTACCTGCAGGGGTGCTGGCTGCCGCCAAAACCGAAGGCAGTTATGCTGTAACATGGCAACCTGCTGCAACGGTGCGCCTTGCAGCAGTGGTGGAGTATACAGCGCAGGGCAATTACATTGTTGCAGCCCGCAGCCTTGCCGAAACCGAAAAAAGAGAACATAACCTGTTGCTTATGACAGTTATCTGCTGGCTGCTTTGCCTGGCTGTTGTTACCGCCGGCACACTGCTGTACAAGTGGCTTTTTACAAAATAAAACACCACTCTTACTATGGATGAACAACTTGACACAATAGACGCACTGAGAAAAAAAGTGGCTTTGAATATTTGGGGGGGTACCCTGCTGCTGATATTGGGAGTTGCTGCATTGTGTGCCGCTGGTACAGAAATTTCATCAATTATTTATGTATTACCGTTTGCCATAGCATTGGCAGTGGTTGGCATACCTGCACTTGCTTTGCTGTATTACATCACCAGCAAACTTGAAGTTATGCAGGCCGATGTAACGCAAAAAATAACCTACCTGCATACCAGGGTGTTTTGTATCTGCCTTTTTTACGCCAGCCCTGCTTTATTAATTTCATTTTTTGATCATGTGCTGCCCATGGGCTTATTATACCTGGGCGGCACAGCCCTTGTATTTTACGCACCAGCGTTTCTTTCCATACTTATCAACGAGCACTCTATCAGGCAGTTTTTAATAAGCAGCACCAATTACTATTTCCATCATAATCCATCAACACAAAAAAACAATACCATGCAAGAGGACTACAACCGCAGTAATGCTAACGACAACTTCTCCGTTATACCCGTATCAAACAAAATACTTATTAAAGGCATTGTAACCGCCGCGCTAATTTTACTAATGCTTATACCTTCATCGTTTATACAAAGCCTTATTACCGAGCGGCAGCAGCGGCAGGCAACCGTAGTGGAGGAGGTAAGCAGCAAGTGGGCCGCACCACAAACAGTATCAACCCCCTACCTGGTGATACCTTATGTTGAGGGCAAGCTAAACCCCCAGAAAAAACAACTGGTTATACTGCCAGAGCAATTAGATGTTAAAGGCAACATTAGTGAAGAAGAACGGCCACGCTCCATTTACAAAGTGTTACTGTACAGGAGCAGAATGAACCTTACCGGCAGCTTTCGCACAACCATTGCCCTGCCAGATGCTGACACACTGCTTACGCAGGAGGCAAAACTATGCTTTGGCATCAGCGATTTTCGTGGTATCGAGGACAAAATAACCCTTGCCTTAAACGGTAAAAACTACACCATGTTACCGGGCCTGCCCGCTAATGTTATTGACAGTACAGGGCTTTCGGTACCAGTATCCATCACCCAGGCAGATATTGAAAAAGGCTTCAACTTTAGTTTAGATGCTGCCCTGCGTGGCAGCGGGCAACTGCACTTTGTGCCGCTGGCGGCTAACAGCACCTTCAATTTTAAGTCTGCCTGGCCTGGCCCATCTTTTGATGGTAATTCGCTGCCCACCCAACGCAGTATATCCAGCAGCGGCTTTGATGCCACCTGGCGCTTTACCAATGCCAACATGCCTTTTACCAACGTTATAAACAATACCAAAAACATTGATAAACAAAATATTGAATTTGGCGTAAGCCTTGTGCAGCCAGCAGACCAATACGTAAAAAGCATGCGCAGCGCCAAGTACGCCATACTTATTATTGCGCTTACGTTTGTAGTGTTTTTTGTGTTTGAGCTTTTTCAAAAAAGGCCGGTACACCCTGTGCAGTATGCGCTGGTGGGCGTGGCACTGGTTATATTTTACACGCTGCTTGTATCCATAAGCGAGATTATTTTGTTTGATTATGCCTATACCATAGCCGCCGTTGCAACCATTGTACTTATATCGCTTTACGCAGGCTCGCATTTTAAAACAACCCACAGCGCCGTAATATTCGGCCTGCTGCTCACCGGCCTGTATGGCTTTATTTATGTATTAATAAGCCTTGAAGATACCGCATTGCTGGTAGGCAGTATTGCCCTGTTTATTGTACTGGCTATTGTTATGTACGTTACCAGGAAGATTAACTGGTACCAGCCGGAAATGCCCGCACCTGGCCGTTATGTTCAACCCTAAAACCTTTGCTCAATTAATGGTGCTGGCCAGGTTTGCGGGAAAAAGAAGCGCACCGTTACCTTTCCAGGTACAGCGGTGCCTTCTTTTTTAAAAAGCATTATTGATGATGGTTCGGAGGCAGTAATTTCCCGGTTACAGTGCCTTACGCTGTATAAAAAATTCATACTTTCACACAGCAGTCGTGTTAGGGTGTAAACGGCTTTTTTAATATTCAATAATCAATGCTCAACACTCAATATTCAAGGCAAATACAGGTGGCAACCAGTGTTCTATGTTCTGCTTTTGAAAATTGACTATCGAGTGTCGAATATTGAAAATTTAATCAATTAAAACCACTGGTCAACCATTCGCTCTTCTTTCACTTGAATATTGATTATTGATCATCGAATATTGATTATTCTGACAACAAAAACTGATGCTGCTTAGAGAATAAAACACGCTACCTTTCATAACCAATTATCCCGCTAACACATATAGTGTTTAGCTTAAACCAATATGCTATGGCCAGGCAAAATGTACTATCCGCTTTTATAAATGCTTTTAATGGGTTGCGCTATTTTTTTTGGAATGAGCGCAACGGTAAAATACAAACTACTGCGGCCATAGTGGCAACTGGTTTTGCCATTTTTTTTAAGATAAGCACTGCTGAATGGATAGCGGTGTTACTGTGTATCGGTGCGGTGTTAACACTGGAGATGATGAACAGCGCCCTGGAAAAATTGTGCGACCTTGTACAGCCCGATTATCACCCCATCATTAAAACAGTAAAAGATGTTTCGGCAGGGGCGGTACTGTTTGCTTCTTTCATCAGCGTTATAACGGCATGTATCATCTTCTTACCAAAAATATTAACCCTGCTGAGCGGTACTTAAAACAGCAGCATTGTAAAAAATTATGTATGCTGTTGAATTACTACACAACCGTAAGCAAATTATTAATATCATTTATATGAAACAAGCTTTAAACATGGCGGAGAAAGTATTACTGCTCTCCTTTATATTCACCCTTTTGCTGCTGGCCGCAAGGGCCGTATATTACCACAGCCACATGTATATGTTTTACCCCTGGAACCTTTTGCTGGCAGCAGTGCCTGTTTTTTTTAGCAGGCGGTTAACCAAAATAAATACGGTTAACCTAAAAAGTATCGCCTTTTTTATGGGCTGGTTGTTGTTCTTTCCCAATGCGCCGTATCTCTTAACTGATGTACTTCATTTTCGGCAAAGGGCTGGTATCCCCCTGTGGTACGATCTTTTGCTGGTACTCTCTGCTGCATGGGCTGGCCTTGCCGCCTGTTTTACATCGCTGTTGCAGGTGGAAGCTTTTATAACAAGGCTTACTGGTAAAAAACCAGGCGCTGCAGTTATTGCAGTATTGCTGTTTGCCACCAGCAGCGGCATTTACCTGGGCCGTTTTTTACGCTACAACAGTTGGGATGTTTTTGTTAAGCCCTTACGCCTTACCGGCCTGGCAGCACAATATATTTTGGTGCCTTTTAACCATATTAAAGCCTGGGCATTTTCAGCCATCTGCACCGCATTACTGCTGCTGATATACAATACCATAAAAGCATTGCCGCTGCTGTTTACAACTGGGCAAACCGCAAACAATGTGGAATAAAAAAAGCACCAACCTCGTTACAGTGGTTGGTGCTTTTTATCAGCTATATAATTTCACTATTAGTACCCGTCGTTCTGCACAAGGTTAGGGTTAACCCTCATTTCGCGCAACGGTATAGGGTATACCAGCTTAGGCGAATTCCAGTCCAATACGCCGGGTATACCAATTTCAAGGCGTTTTATATCGCCAAGGGCTGCGCCTTCAAAAGCCAGCTCAAGTTTACGTTCCAGCAAAATTTTAGCAAGGGTAAGCTGGTTTGATGTATAAGCAGTAAGCTTTACCCTGGCCCTAATGGTATTTATATCAGTAAGCGGCCTGGCACCTGTGGCAGTACCCAGCCTGAAGTTGGCTTCGGCACGTATTAAATACAACTCTGCAAGGCGTAATATGTGTACGTTGCCATACAGGTTATCAAACTTACCGGTGTACACTGAGCCGCCGCTAGTGTAAAACAAATTAAGGCGGTCATCATTAGCCTCGTACAAATTTAAATGGGCATCATTTATTTGTATATCGCCCCTGCCAAGTGCAGAGTAATACGTTTGAAAACTATTGGTACCCGATGTAGAGGTTACCTGTATGGCAAAAATATCTTCCGAAGTATTTTTAACCGCAGCAGGCGGGTCAACATAAGGGAATGCATTTGCGTAGCTCGATTCCAAATGAAAGTCGTTACCCAGCGCATAATTAATGGCCCTGTTAGCAGCAGCAGCGGCGTTGGCATAGTCTGCCTTTTGCAGGTACACCCTTGCCAGCATACCGGCAGCGGCAGCCTGGTTTGCATAAAAACCGTTTGAGCCCGGCAAACCGGCCTCGGCATCGGTTAAATCTTTTATAACCTGCGTATACACTTCTGCAACTGTGCTTCTTTTTACTTTGGCAGAAGCAGGCAGGTCTTTGGTAGGGTCGGTACTGGTTAATATTAACGGCACACCCAGGTTGGTGGAGGCATCGCCATCGTGCCAGTCTTTTGCAAAAACACGCACCAGGTCAAAATAGGCACAGCCGCGTATAAATTTGGCTTCGCTTTCGGCCTGGGTACGGCTGGCTTCCACCACTATGTTAATAGAATCAAGCACCACATTTACATCGTTAATAACTTTATACCCGGCCAGCCATGTATTGGTAACAAAGCCATTATCTACCGGTATGCTTTTGTTGTATATCTGCGTAAGGTCCTGGAAGGTGCCGCTCCAGTTAATTTCTTTATTGTCTGCCAGCAGTTCCCCATCTACAAAAATATCGCCGCCGTAAAATGAGGAAGAACCCAAATCGCTGTAAGCGCCGCGCAGCGCGCCAAGCACATCCGAGCTTGTTTTTAAAGCGTCTTTTGAATCTATGCTGGAAGTAGGTGCTGTATCAAGCTGCTTGCTGCACGATGTTATGTTTAGCAGTGCAAAGGCAGGCAACAGGTATATAAAAAACTTTTTCATAATCTTTGTTTTGCTTTAAAAAATTTACAGGCCAATGTTTACACCAAATACAACGGTTTTAAACTGCGGGGCAGAGTAAAAGTCCTGCCCTATGTTAATGTTAGATGCCTGGTAATCGGCATTCACTTCTGGGTCCCAGCCTTT
>CAZRDD010000046.1:13492-17343 GCA_964598675.1 uncultured Parafilimonas sp. | reverse complement strand
TTGTGCAAAAGCCGATACGGTAAAAACACTGAAGATAAAAAGGATAGCAATTTTTTTCATAAAAGGTTTTTTTTAGGTTAAAAGCCTTGGTAAAATAAACTTTTTTATGCCATAGTAACAACCTTTATTATATATATATTTAATTGTTATTGTATTTGCCGTTAAAATTTCATTGCTAATAAGTTGCCTGATAATACATTTTGTTAAGGAGGAAGGCGTTTGTAATTAAACAAAGCCTGTTTTGAAAAAATATTTTTTCAAAACAGGCTTTGTTACTATTTGTAAAGTTTATTTAAAATGGTAAGTCGTCCACTACATCGCTGCTGCCGGCAGAAAAGCTGGCAGGCGATTGTGATTGTGCAGTATCGTTGCCTGGCTGGCCTAACTTAACCTGCTCCATACGCCATGCATCTAAGTTGGTAATGTAGTTTTCTTTACCATCTTTTACCCATTTTGTACCTTTTATGTTAAAAAACACTTTTACCTCATCGCCAATGTTAAACCTGTCGGGCAAAGCTGTTTTATCCTGTACACATTGAAATTTAATATAATTTGAAATAGACCTGCCGTTGATGTCGTCTGTTTTCTCAATAACAAACTCTCTTGTTTTAAAAGACTCGGTACGCTGTACAATATTAAATTTTGCTACAAATTTTCCTGTTACTTCAAAAGACATGGTATAATAATTGATTTAGATTACAAAGGTAGTTTAAAAAAAACTTTGTAAATAATATGAAAATTGTTTTGTCAAATACAAAAAACATTACCTTAGATTTTCTACTGAAAACTATCCGTAATAACTTGTACACCCCTATTTCAACTATGAACTATCTACTTTGCACAATAGTCATCGGTAATAATATATACCGTACTAATAAAAGTTTTATTTTCAACCCGCTGGATTTTTATAGTACAGAAAAATTGGGTTTCTGAAAAATAGGTTCTATTGCAGAAAAATCAATAGACTAAAAAATTTTTTTTTCAACAAAAAGGTGGACTTTCGTTCTCCTGTCCCAAAAAATTTTTCATGTGGTGTGAATGATTTTTTGGGGCTTTTTTTCCGGTTTAATATAGTTTTTATCCACAATAAATTGTTTTATTATCGTTATGACTAAGAGTACCGCCGAAACTGTATGGAGCAATTGCTTGAAGATAATTAAAGACATTGTTGAGTGGCAGCACTTTAAAACGTGGTTTGAACCTATAAAGGCGGTAGAGTTAAAAGGCAATGTGTTGTTAATACAGGTGCCAAGCCAATTTTTCTTTGAATATCTTGAAGAACATTACATAAATTTATTGGCGAAGACGTTAAAAAGAGAAATGGGAAAGGATGCCCTGCTGGAATACCGTATTATGGTAGACAGCGGTGGCAAGGGCGTAACGGAACAATGGACATACCGGGCGGTAATGCCAAAATGTATAATAACAATGAAATGGACTTCCCCCTTATTATAAACAATCCGGTTAAGAATCCGTTTGTGATTCCTGGCCTGAAAAAAATGCAGATTGACCCCCAGCTGAATGCATCGTACACATTTGATGCGTTTGTGGAGGGCGACAGCAACCGCGTGGCCCGCCGCGCCGGTAAAACAGTGGCCGAAAAGCCAGGGGCAAACTCATTTAACCCGCTTGTTATATATGGTGGTGTTGGCCTTGGCAAAACGCACCTGGCGCAGGCCATAGGCAACGAGGTAAAGCGCCTGCACAATAATAAGGTGGTATTATATGTAAGCAGCGAGAAGTTTATTAACCAGTTTCAGGACCACAGCCGTAACAACGCCATTAACGACTTTATACATTTTTACCAGCTTATTGATGTACTTATTATAGATGATGTACAGTTTTTTGCACGCGCCGAAAAAAGCCAGGATGCCTTTTTTGCCATTTTTAACCACCTGCACCAAAGCGGCAAACAGCTTGTACTAACATCGGACAAGCCGCCGAAAGACCTTGACGGTATGCAGGAAAGGCTTTTGAGCCGCTTTCGCTGGGGGCTGAGTGCCGACCTGCAGGTACCCGACTACGAAACCCGCATTGAGATACTGGAGCGTAAAATGAAGAACGACGGGCTGGATATGCCTAAGGAAGTGGTAAAATATGTAGCCTACAACATAAGCACCAACGTACGCGAGCTGGAAGGGGCCCTAATATCGCTGCTGGCACAATCATCCCTTAACAAGCGCGAGATTGACCTGGAACTGGCTAAAAAAGTGCTGCGCAACTTTATAAAAACCAGCAGTAAGGAAATTACCATTGATACCATACAAAAAATGGTTTGCGAGTACTTTGATGTACAGTACGAGAAGCTGCTGCACAAAACCCGAAAGCGCGAAATTGTGCAGGCCAGGCAAATTACCATGTACCTTGCCAAAGCCTTTACCAAAAACTCGCTTAAAACCATTGGCGACCATTTTGGCGGCAGAGACCATACCACCGTTATACACAGTTGCCAAACGGTAAAAGACCTGATGGATACCGACAGCCTGTTTCGCGAAAATGTAATGGAGCTTACCCAAAAGGTACAGCTTGCCTCTATGTAGTACCCCACGTGTTTATTTGGTTTTTGTATCAGCATACTACTTTGTAAAAAAAATATTTGTTCCGGCGCAGATTGTCTGCGCCGGAATTTTTTTTGGCAGGGCGGGCGTTTTTTACAACGCAATGCCAGTAAGGCTTTGCAGGCATGTATTGCCAGGCGGCTTTATTTTTAAACGTTATTGGTTATCAATATTTTAAAATAGTGCTGAATATTATTTGGCATTTAAGTAACAGGTTTCTATATTTGCAGCCCTTTTAGGGGAAACGGTGAGGTGGATGAGCGGCTGAAATCAGTAGTTTGCTAAACTGCCGTACGGGTTACTCTGTACCGAGGGTTCGAATCCCTCCCTCACCGCAAAAGAGACTGCTCACAAATTACAATGCCTGTAAACAAAAGTTTACGGGCATTTTTGTTTCAGGGCTGTTTTATCATTCCACCTGCCCCGCCCGCCACCCCTTTTTTAAGAAGCCTTTATCACAATTAATTTTATATAATCGTTAATTTTAAGCATCTTCAATATGCCTTTAAGTGCAACACCCTGTTATGAAAAGATTTTTTGTTAGTTTTTATTGTGTGTTATGTTTTTTTATACCCAAAGCCCAAACCTCAAAGCATTTATACCCAAGTGTTTTTTGGGAGATAACAGGCAACGGGCTAAAATCGCCCGGTTATTTGTTTGGCACTATGCACGTTAGCAATAAACTGGTTTTTCACCTTAGCGATTCGTTTTACAATGCCATACAGCGTTGCGACCAGGTAGCCCTTGAGCTTAACCCCCTGCACTGGCAGCCGGATATGGTGCAGATGGATGCTGCCCAGGCGCGCATGGGGGCCTACTTAAAAAACGGTAACAACGATTATATTACCGAAAGCAGCTTTAGCCTTAATAAATACGACGACGACCTTAAAGCAGCCCTTACCAGCCAGCCCATGCAAATAAACGGGCTGCTGTACCGCACACAGGCCGCCCAGGCCGATTACGAGGAAAACACTTACCTGGACCTTTACATATACCAAACAGGCCGCAAACTGGGTAAAAAGCCCGGCGGCGTGGAGGATTATTACGAAACCGAAAAACTGGTGTTTGAGGCTTACCGCGATATGGCCAGGGATAAAAACATAAAAAAGCCGGATACCGATGGCGAATCTGAATACTCCATACAAAACAAAATACAGGACGCTTACCGCCGGGGCGATTTGGACCTGCTGGACTCGCTGGAGGGCCTTATGTTTACCTCACCCGCTTATGTTGAAAAATTTTTGTACCGCCGCAACGAAATTCAGGCCAACTCCATTGATACCATCCTCCAAA
>CAZRDD010000046.1:0-13482 GCA_964598675.1 uncultured Parafilimonas sp. | reverse complement strand
TTTTGTGGGCGTGGGTGCCGCACACCTGCCCGGCAAACGCGGGGTAATTGAACTGCTGCGCAAAAAAGGCTACACACTGCGCCCCATTATAATGCAGGACAGGGATGCCGCCCGTAAAGACTCCATCGACAAAATGAAGGTGCCCGTTGCCTTTAGGCAGGTTACCACCGATGATGGTATGGTTACCATGCAGGCGCCCGGTGCCCTGTACCGCAAAAATGTTGCACAACAGCAGGGCGGGGCAGATGGCTGGCAGTTTGCCGATATGGATAACGGCAGCTACTACATGCTTACCCGCGTACAAACACACGCCGCCATGCTTGGCCAAACAGCCGATGAAGTAATGAAGAAGATAGACAGTGTGCTGTACGAGAACATACCTGGTAAGATTATAAAAAAAGAACGTATTACCAAAAGCGGCTACCCCGGTTACGATATTACCAATAAAACCCGCCGGGGCGATGTACAGCGCTACAATATTATAGCCACCCCTTACGAAATACTGGTGTTCAGGATGAGTGGTAACGATAATTATGTAGATGGCAGCGAGGCCAACACCTTTTTTAACTCCATAGCTATAAAAGCACCGGCACAGGGCTGGCAGGCATGGCAGGCGCCCGCAGGGGGCTTTACCGTAATGCTGCCACAGCAGCCCAATGTGTGCATTGATGCATCGGGCAGCGATAATATTAACCGCCTGGAGTACGAGGCGGTGGATAAAAACACCGGTAATACCTACATGATTTGGAAAAAAACGGTATTGAATGATGATTTTTTGGAGGAAGACCCGTTTGACCTGCAACTGGTGGAGCAAAGCTTTAAAAAGAGCGATATAATAAGCAAGCAGGTTAGCCGCGGCCTTACCCGCCAAAACGGTTATGCCGCGCTGGATATGCAGTTTAGCCTTAAAGCAGGCGGTTTTATAAACGCCCGCGCCATTTTACGCGGCACACAATATTACCTGCTTGCCGAGCGTACCAGCAAAACAAGCAAGCCGGATAAGCGCTTTTTACAATCGTTTGCTTTTACTGATGTGGTTTACCCCCCTGCCGAACAGTTTACTGATACTCTGCTGCATTTTACCGTTAACACGCCTGTGCGCCCCCAGCTGGATGCGCGGCTGATAAACATGTACAGCCAGGCTATGAAGGATGATGATGGCACCATTGAGGGCCTTAACCGCAAACCTTACTGGCCCAGGGAAAGCAGTGCGCTGTTTAAAAGCGACTCCACCGGCGAGGCCGTACAGGTAAATGTTAAGGAGTTTCCTATATACTACTACAGCAAGGATAGCGCTGCTTTTTGGAAAAGCCGTATTAAACTTAAAAACGAGGACAGCGACCTGGTGCTGTACACCAAACAGTTTATAACCGTTAACCCTGCCTGCAAAGGCTATAAAATGGTGTACCGCGATACCAATACCGTGCGCCAGATAACTGAATATGTGCTGCTTAGTGGTAACAGGCTGTACCGCCTTACTGCCGTGGGCGATACCCTGCAGGGTAACAATGGCTTTATACCCACTTTTTTTAACAGCTTTCAGCCATATACCAGCAAACCCGGCCCATCGGTTTTTTACAACAAGCTGGATACGTTTTTTGCCGATTTTGCCAGTAAGGATTCGCTGCTGCACCAGCGCGCCGCCAATGCCATACCCGATGTGTATTTTGGCCCTGCTGCCATTGGCCGCATTAGCAAAGCTATAAGCAGTTTAACGTACACCGATAAGGATTATTTTGACCTTAAAACCAAATTTATACACGAGCTTGGTTTTATTGATGATAGCTGCTGCATAACACAAACCGTTAACGCGCTGCTGGATGTTTATACAAAAACGGCCGATACCAGCTATTTTCAAAACGAAGCGCTTACCGCGCTGGCCCGCCTTAAAACCAGCCAAAGCTGGGCAGCGCTTAAAGGGCTGCTGGTGCAGGACCCGCCCGTGTTTGATAACCAAAGCGAATACAGTACGCTTTTCTCCTTCTTATACGACTCGTTGCCGCTGGCAAAAAACCTGTTTCCAGATATATTGCAGCTATCCTCCATTGAAGATTACAAGGCACCCGTTACCAGTCTGTTGCGTACCATGGTAGATAGTGGTTTTGTAAAAGCAGCGGATTATGAGCAATATTACAGCAAGCTGTACTTTGATGCCCGCATACAACTTAAAAAGCAACAGAACAACGATGAAAAGTTGCTGGAAAAGGAGAACAGTAAAGAGGAGGAGGATGATAACACCAGCACCGTTAACTACAATTACCGCAATTTACTAAAAGGCAGATACCGCGACTTTAGTTACAGCAACAATAACTCATCCGACATTGGCATTGGCGATTATGCCATATTGCTGTCGCCGTTTTACGATACGCACCCCGCTGTGCCAAAATTTTTCGACAGGCAATTACAGTCTAAAGACCCCTCTGTACAGTTAGATGCCGCCATAGTACTCATCCGCAACCATAAAACCGTGGCAGACTCCATACTGGTTAACATTGCCGCCAAAAACCAGTACCGCGCCAAACTGTTAAAAAAGCTGGAAGAGATACAACGTACAGATTTGTTTCCGGCAAAATACCGCAACCAGGATTCTGTGGCCCGCGCGCTGTTACTGAATGATAAAAGCCTGCCAAAGTTTAACGATGTAGCCTGCATGGGCAAACAATACGTAAAGCTTAATAACACCGAAGGCAACGTATATTTTTATAAATACAAGTTGAAGAAAAACGATGAGTGGCACCTGGGCATAAGCGGCATACAGCCCGTAAACACAGCGCAGGTATCCTCCAACGACCTGCTTACCAAAATGACCGATAAAAAATTTAAAACTGACAGCACCGAAGCCGAGCAATTTGATGAGCAACTAAAAAAACTCATCTTTCAACAGCACCGCAGCGCCCTGAACTTTTTTGAGGATGATAATGATTACGGTTATTTAAGAAGAAGGTATGAGATGAATAATTGATAGGGGAGGAGGGGCATGTGCCGGGGGTGAGGTAAAGGTTGGGCGTGGGTAAGCTGTGTGTTTGCGGGAGAGTTGAGCGAAGGGGTACTCTGGAGGTATTATAATGATCATGCAACAGTCTGGCTATTATTGCACATCTTAAGATCTCTAAGCTTGCTTTTGGGTGAGCGTTGTATTTACTTTTGGTTACCTTACCACACTAAAACAATATATCTTTAGTTGTACAGAATTTTCCATCAGCATGCGTTTTAATATTATGAAACAAAAAGCTTTTGCTTTAAATATTCATCATGTTATAAGATCGGTAATAGCGATATTGTGCTGTACAATTTTACTTTTGTCAGTCTCAACGTACGCATACGCCCAGGAGCGACTGTGTTTTGGAAAAATAATAGCAGATACGGGGTTCTCGTGCAACGATTTGTATGTTCAAAGAGAAGGGATGGCACGCAATGGGCATTCTGCTGGCCTGAAAACAATTTGCCAGTCCGAAAACGAGTTGGAGATCAGGCTTTTTGTAGTCCACAGGCCTTCGCCAACCTGGGACTTGATTGTTTTGACATACAATAAGGGGACCTGGTCTTTATCAAAATATTTGGATAATATTGGCAGAACAAACTATGATACTGCACACCCGGTACAAATGTTTTCCGTTAAGCCCAAACAAGGATTTGACTCGCTTTTCTCAAGTTTAAAAATGAACCAGGTTTTTACCTTGCCTAATCAGGATGTACTGACAAAGGATTATTTGGTTGACGATGGTGATATTTATTTTTTGAGTTTTAAGGCCGGTAATAAAATGCGAAGGTATTACTTTGAAAATCCAGAGGAGTACAAAGAGCATTTTGAAAAGATTAAGGAGTTTCAATTTTACGATAACATTGCATCCATTTTTTATGAAGCAATAAACAACAGATAACTTTTATCTGCTTTTTTATCTTAAAAGAACACTTGGGAGAGCCAGGGGTAATAAATATGCTTCTTCCATTGAGCAAGCAAGGGCGTATTACCAGCAAAAAATTATGCCGGAATTCATGAAATACTTCCTTTTACTCATTACAGCACTGGCCATAAGCAAAATTGGTGTATGCCAGTTTCCACTAACCGGTGAAACTGTTACTAAAGTGGACACAGGTTTTATTTGTTACTGGCGGGAAAGTTCTGCTGCATTTGTACCCGTTAAACACTACAAACAAATATTACGTTATGAGGATTTTTCTACTGATAATTTGAAAATTGGGATTAGAATCGCTTTATATGGGTTTCATTATACATTCATGGGCATCGATACAGTTGCCACTAAATACAAGCTTTTTAGCAGTGGTGCAGATACTTTTTACTTAAAAATAATTCCAGTTGAAATAAAATATACAATATTCAAATATGCCTTCAGAAAGGATCAATTAAAACGTCATATACATATTGAGAAATTTAAGTTGCCAGGCAAGCATGTTTCGATTACTACCGCTGGAGGTTTATCCATACAAATCGCCAATATAAAGCCCCTTGCTCGCGGATGAGTTCGTTAAGCACAAAAAAGCGTGTATGCTTACCTATGCTGCTATAAGAACTATTTTAACGCCTGAGCAATTAAGCGAACAGCTTAGTCCAACTATGAAAAATTCAAATAAATAAAAGACTGTTATGGAAAATAGATTCAAAGTATTTGTAGATATACATAATACAGATAAAATGGGAAGGCTACGTTTAAATACGAAAGGAGCAATAATTGACATTGAGCAACAATCAATTAAATTGGAACAGGGGTGTGACGTTCTATTATATGATGATGAAGGCATAGAAATACAAGGTACTTTAGAGTTTTCGGATTTCGAAAATATTTGGACTGCTAAAATTGATTGGATTAAATTACTCGGTCGCCCCCGTTCTTAGTGTCATGTCAAGTTTAAATACTCGGGAAAAGCCCGGCTAGCTTACTGTTCGGGAAGAATAAAAATAAGCGTGTACGCCCTCAAAGTGTTAGGCGCTAGCTCCCCAGGATAAGATGCACGTTTTTATTTTCTTTAAAAAGCACTTACACCTTCGGGGCACAAGCCTCTGCTCCATCCCTAACAACGCTATCACACTATAACCACTACTCCGCCTTTAACAGCAGCTTTTTAAACTTTTGCAGTTCGGCAATTTCGGCGGGCAGCAGCACTTCTTTGTTTAAAAATTTGCCCTGTAAAAACAGTACCCTTTTATGGGCGGGGTATTTGGCTAAAATGGCGGCAATGGTTTGTCCGGCCTCATCATCCTGCGTGTTTTTTTCAGGCACAGCGGCCACCACCGGGCTTTTATAACGGTTAGGCATTTTAAGTATGGTAGCCTCCATAGTTGCCAGCCAGCTGGTGGGTATCTCAGGCACTTTAAGCGCTTTTTGATAAGCCCCTTCAAGCTGTTTTTTACTAAGGCTGCCGCGCTCCTCGTACTGGTGCATCAGGCTTTGTATAAATACGGAGTGCGGGTAATGCCTGTAACAGGCATCCAGCACTTTATCAATAATATCAATATCGGGCTTTTTCTTTACCATTACTTGCGCAATATTAACTTATATTCACTAAAACCAGGCACCCATCCATCATAAGTGCAATGTATTTGTTACAGGCGTATCTTTATTACAAAACAAGCCGCACAAGTTGCATAACATTTTTATAGTATGATGATGAACCCGCTAACCTTACGCCCCCTGTTTGTTGGGCTGCGTTTATTTTACCTGGTATTTATTGGGTTGTTTATGGTAGCCTGTACCAGCAGCACCGTAAAAAATACAGTATACCAAACCAGGGATTATATTACTGTTGGCAAAATGATGGACAGTATTAAGCCCCCATACATTGTTGATGTTGCCAGTGGCAACAAGCGCATTGTATTTATTGGCTGCGACCATAACAACGATAGTACCCACCCCCAATATGCGGCTATTGAAAAATATGCAATGGCATTAAAGCCCCAGGTAGCTTTTAACGAGGGCGGACAAATTGCCGACACCATACATTACACAAGCCGCAATATGGCTGCGTACAATGATGGCGAAACCGGCACCCTTAAATACTTTGCCGATAAGCTGGGCATAGCCATGGCCAACGGCGATACCCCTTTTAAAAACGAGTGGCCGCTTACCATGCAGAAACAAACAAAAAACGATTTATACCTGTATTACATTGTAGAAAGGTTTGTGGTGCCTTACCATTATGGTGGTTATGGCAAGCAGCCCTTTGATAGTGTTTTTGCAAAATCGGCCATACCCTATTTGCTTAAAAATGGCTTCCCATTACAGCCGCAGGAGCAAACTTTTGCCTGGTATAAAACGCTTTACAAGCAAGCGCTTCACCACGATTTTAATATTGAGCAGCCCGACCTTGAAGCTTTTGATTACGTAAACGACAGTTGCCATTTTTGTGCCGTAGGCCGCACCTCAAAAATGGTGAGGGACAGCCTGTTGCTTAACAAAATTGCCACCGCCCTAAAAACCAGCAATCGCATATTGGTAACCTTTGGCCACGGCCATGCCCTGGCGGTTGAGCCTGCTTTAAAACAGTTGGTGGCACAGTAACAGCCCGCTTATTACAGCGCCGGGCTTTGCAGGCATTCTGCAAAAGCAATTGATTTTTTTATCTCAGCAAACCTAACAACAGCAATATGTATATTAAAAAAGTAGTAACAGTTCTTTTTTTATGCTTCAGCCTAAAATTAACAGCACAAAATGCCCGGGTACTCGATTCTATCATAAGTAAATCCAAGTTGTCTTTCCAGATTATACAAAATAAGCCCACAGGCGATGGATGGGCCTTTTTAACACAGCAATTCAGCCTTAACAATTACGTGGGCTGGGGCGAGTACCATAACTCCCCTTTAATATCGCTGCTAACGCAGCAGGCCCTGGGCGTGGCAGCTAAAAACAAGTACAATGCATGGGTGGTTGAAATTAGCCCCATGGCCGCCAGCGCTTTAGAAAACTTTACGGTAAACAAGGCCGCCTACCAGCAGTACAGGGCTGCAAACGAGGTATACCAGGGCAAAAATTTTAAGGCATTTACATTTATACCATTTTTTTATTCATCTGCCGACTCGTTAATGCTTTTATCGGCTGTACACAACAACATTAAACTGTGGGGTATTGATCACGAAAGCCAAACCAGTTTTCACCTGTACATTAACCAGGCGTACCATAACCTTAGCAAGGCTGCACAATTAACCTGTAAAAATGCTTACGACAGCGCTATGAAGTATTGGTACATGCCCGATGCCGGAGATATGGATGCGCTTATTGCAGCCAGTAAAAACAAAAAAGATATTGAAGCGTTGCAGGAAGTAAAAAAGGCCGCCAATATTGTGGCAAACAATGGCCGCAGAAAATACCGCTACAAATCGCTGGTTGACAGAACCGATGTGTTAAGGCAGCATTATTACACGTACCTGCAGGCATTTAAAACAACCTATAAAAGGAACCCGAAAGTGTTTTTTAAAATGGGCGATAACCATTTGGCAAAAGGGTTTAACCTGGAAAAACAACAATTGGATGTAGGCAATATGGTGTACGAGCTGGCCAAACAGGAGGGCGTTAATTTTACCAACATAGACTTTATACCCAGGATGAGCATGGGCAGGGATGGAAAGATAACAGATGCCCTTACCGACCCCGATACGGAGTATTCTACCTTCTTTCTTAAGCAGTACAATGCAGATAAATGGGTGGTGATTGACCTTAGGCCGCTGAGGGATTTTATTACACAGCCCGATGGCTCCATTGATGAAAAGGGCTACGAAATCATCAGGAAATATGATATACTGGTAATTTCGCCGGAGGTAGATCAATAGGCTTAAACACCTGCTCTTTTCGCGCAATAATTTATCCGGGTGCATACAATGGCACCTGGATTTTTTTTTGTAAAACAATGGTGTAAGTGCATCCCCCAAGGTTTTATGCCCATATTTTACAGGTTAGGGGGTAAACTGTATTGCTGCACCCCTGGCATATACGTTTGCCACGCAGCCTGTTTTAAGTACCTCCCCCGGCCAAATTAATTTTTGTGTTTTTTAAATATGTTTCTATAACTTGAGTGCAACTATTGTAAACATCTAACCAGTTAATCATGAAAAAGATAGGCGTATTGTTTGGGCAGGAAAGAACGTTTCCGCAAGCCTTTATAGATAGGGTTAACAGCAAAAATATACCAGGCGTTACCGCCGAAGCCGTACGTATTGATAAAGTAATGCAGGGCGAAGCCAGTGGTTACGCCGTTATTATTGACCGTATTAGCCAGGATGTGCCTTTTTACCGGGCCTTTTTAAAAAATGCGGCCCTGTGCGGGGCGGCTGTTATAAACAACCCTTTTTGGTGGAGCGCCGATGAAAAGTTTTTTAACAACTGCCTGGCCACCAAAATAAATGTGCCGGTGCCAAAAACGGTTATTCTGCCCTCGCGCGATTTGCCTGCCGATACCAGCGAAAAATCGTTCAGCAACCTGGCCTACCCGTTAGACTGGAAGGGGATATTTGATTATGTGGGTTTTCCTGCATACATGAAGCCCTTTGCAGGCGGTGGCTGGAAGAACGTGTATAAAGTGGCCGATGCACAGGATTTTTTTGATAAGCACTCCGAAACAGGCGAGCTGGTAATGCTGCTGCAGGAAGAAATATTTTTTGAGGAATACTACCGCTGTTATTGCATAGGTGGTAAGCATGTACGCATTATGCCTTACGAGCCGCGTAACCCGCACCACCTGCGCTACTCAGCAAGCTTTAGCCCAACGCCCGAAAAGTTGCAGGAAATGGAAGAAATTGTGCTGCGCATAAACGCCTACCTGGGGTACGATTTTAATACCGTAGAACTGGCGCTGCGCGATGGGGTGCCTTATGCCATTGATTTTTGCAACCCCGCCCCCGATGCCGACCGCAATAGTGTTGGCGAAGAAAACTTTGCCTGGGTGGTTGAAACCGCCGCCAATTATGCCATTGAAAAAGCTTTGGCGCAGGAAGATGGTAAAGACAACCTTACCTGGGGCGAGTATATTAAACGTAGCGCGG
Source organism: uncultured Parafilimonas sp. (assembly GCA_964598675.1). Lineage (GTDB taxonomy): Bacteria > Bacteroidota > Bacteroidia > Chitinophagales > Chitinophagaceae > JABDFW01. The sequence goes on along the minus strand of CAZRDD010000046.1, from coordinate 4,490 downwards.
CAAAAGGGAATCTAATTTGAAAATTAGATAATTTGAAAATTTGAAAATGAAATACTGCTCAATTTGAAAATTAGATAATTAGGCAATTTGAAAATTCAATACACGCCCAATTAGGTAATTTTAAAATGAGATGCAATCCCGTATTTTAAAAATTAGGGGTTAATAAATAAATTCTGTATTTTAGAAAGTCAATTTTAAATTGGGCATTTGTATTCGGCTGTTTCTTTTTTCAATTGTATTTTGGCTGTTTAATTTTCAAATTTTCAAATTCTCAAATTTTCAAATTGAGCCTGTATGCGAAACGATAAGGAAAATGTGATTGTAGAAAAAACAATTAATTTTTCAGTTTCCATAATAAAGTATTGTGAGGTGCTTGAGCAGCAGGGCAAGTATGTAATATCAAAGCAGTTGTTACGTTCAGGCACATCTATTGGGGCAAATGTTTTTGAAGCGCAGGATGCAGAAAGTAAAAACGATTTTATACATAAAATGAAAGTAGCAGCCAAGGAAGCAAGCGAAACGCAATACTGGCTTATATTATGCGAGCGAAGCGAGAGTTATGTTTTTGATAAAAATGTGCGTACCCAGTTAGATGAAATTATAAGGATACTATCAAAAATAATAGCATCAGCAAAGGCAACGTTAAAAGGTTAATTAAATAATAGTCCGTTATACAGGTTGTAGAGTAAGTGGTTTCATTTTCAAATTGTATTCGGCGTTTCATTGTCTAATTCTCAATTTGATCACTGGCTGTTCATTTTCAAATTTTCAAATTGTCTAATTTTCAAATTGAGTACGTTTTCAAATTACCTAATTTTCAAATTTTCAAATTGAGCACATGGCCAATCTTAGTTATAAACATTTTACACTGGGGGTAGAAGAGGAGTATATGGTGCTTGACCCCGCCACGCGCGAGCTAAAAAGCCATGAGCAAAAAATAGTATCCGAAGGGCATAAAATTTTAAAGGATAAAGTAAAGGCCGAAATGCACCAGGCCGTGGTAGAAGTAGGCACCGATATATGCCAGAACATTGATGAGGCGTATAAAGATGTAGCCACCCTGCGCCATACCATAAGCAAAATAGCGGGCGACCTGGGCCTGTGGGTAGCCGCCAGCGGCACACACCCCTTTAGCCATTGGCAAAGCCAGTTAATAACCGACCATGTACGCTACAACCAAATAGTAAACGAGTTGCAGGAAGCCGCCCGCAGCAACCTTATTTTTGGCCTGCACGTGCATGTAGGCATGGAAGACAGGAAGATGGCCGTACACATAGCCAACTCCGCCCGGTACTTTTTGCCGCATGTGTATGCATTAAGCACCAACAGCCCTTTTTGGGAAGGGCGCAAAACCGGTTACAAAAGCTTTCGTACCAAGGTGTTCGATAAATTTCCACGCACCGGCATACCCGATTTTTTTGAAAGCATAGAAGCCTACGACAACTATGTTAACCTGCTTATAAAAACCAACTGTATTGATAACGCCAAAAAAATTTGGTGGGATTTAAGGGTACACCCCTTCTTCAACACCGTCGAGTTCAGGATATGCGATGTACCCATGACCATTGAAGAAACCATTGCCATAGCCGCCCTGTTTCAGGCCATTTGCGCCAAGCTGTACAAGCTGCGCAGCCAGAACATGAACTTTATTATGTACCACCGCGCCCTTATAAACGAAAGCAAATGGCGCGCAGGCCGCTACGGCATTGATGGCAGCCTGATAGATTTTGGCAAGGAGTCTGAAGTAAACACCCGTGTGTTGATATACGAGCTGCTTGATTTTGTAGATGATGTGGTAGACCACCTGGGCAGCAGGCATGCCATTAACCTGGTACACAAAATATTAGAGCAGGGCACCGGTGCCGACAGGCAACTAACCGTATACGATAAAACCCAAAGCCTGGATAATGTGGTGGAGTACATCCACAGCCAGTTTTTGGTGTAAGGGGTGCATAACCATACTATTTGCAAAAGGCGTAAAAACTTTTTTTTAAAAAGCGGTTACGCCTTTTGCTTGCCGGTAAAGTCTGTAACGTTTTTTTTGGGGGGAGGTGAGCAGTGGTTTTCTATGGCATCGGCTGTTGCCGCGCTCGGTTTTGGGGTTCGGTTATTATGGCGGCTTTTATTTTAGCGGAGGGAATGCAATGTATTGGGGCAATGGGCCTTTGCTACGATGGGTGTTACCCATCGCTGTTAGATGCAGCCCCTTCAGGGCATATTGAAATGTATTTTTCCCCAACGGGGAAACATCTAACAGCACAGGGCAACGCCCTGTGAAAAATGGAGGCGCATAATACCCCTCTATCCCTGCTATCCGTAGCTTGCAGCTACGGATGATTTTTATAATAACCCGCCTCTGGCGGGCATATACGGAAGGTAATAAAGGGCTTTCGGTGCATAGGCCATCATACTTTTGCTTAACTCCCGCAGCATGCAGTTTTAATTGCAGCGGATACCCGCCAGAGGCGGGCTTTTAAAGGAACATCCGTAGCCGCAGGCAACGGATAGCCGGGGAAATATTTTTTAGGACTCGCCAAAATATGAGTTTATGTCAATCTTAAGAGTAGTTATTTCAGAAACTATCAGCTTCTTGAAGTCATTGTATTCAAGTAAAATATCAAAATAAAACGGTATGCTGTCACCTGTTTTATGGCCTAAATCATTGTTTTGGTCGCTATCAGAACCAAACTGTAATTCAACTTCAAAAGCTCCGCTGCCCTTTGCGGCTATATACTTTCCTTCAATTGATATTTCATCTATATCAACATCTGAAACACATTCTAGCCTTGTATGTGTTGAAAGAGTGTCCAAGTCGTCAGGAGTGTTATCTAAGAAATAGTCTGATAAAAGTTGTTCAATTTCTGTAATTTCAAGTTTTTTTTCTTTTGGAGGTGTAGCTACGATTATAATTAATTTATAGTTTTCTTGAGTTCTGATATAGTCTGCAATGCCTGATATTTTTTCTTTCCTTTGATTACTTAGCCTGCCTGTTTTTATTTCAATTATTAAAGTTTCAGAATTTTTTCTCGCAATTATATCTGCTTCAAAATTTCCGATTTTTTCTTTTGTTTTTACATCATACCCTTTTTCTGTATACTCAGAAATAACCTGTTCCATTGCTATTTTATGAAGGTATTTTTGCAAATACTGTCTTTTAATTTCCATTTGTAACTAAATTAAATTTAAATAAAGAGTTATGAAAAACACCACATTCAATATATACTACGTGTTCTTCTTTTTCTAAAGCATCAAGCAATTCTATCAATATATTTCCAGCCAACCCAGATACATTAAGTGCTGTAAGATCATTCTTAGAAAGATCAAAGCAGCCTGCAATTCTTAGCCTAATTTGCTTATCGTCAGTATAGAGAAAACCCGTAAGGCCATCCCAAACCGGTTTGCTTATATTGTCAGCATCTAATCCCAAATCCTTTTTGTAGAAATAATAAATTGTTCCGTACAGTTCTTCTTCAGAATTGATACTTGGAATGGGATAAAATTTTCTAAAAGCATTTTGAATTGCTAAAGTGTAATTAGTCTTCTTTGCTTTGATATTTGAGTTATAGGAATTAGGCCTTTGTTTTAAAATGAAACTATGCATGGCGGTTTTAGGTATGATTTTTTCAACAAGCTTATTTACGAAATAAGTGACTTTGACTAATTCGAAGATTCATATGTTTAGCTCTCCTCTGTTATTCATATTGTTCCTAGTATTCTAAGAGTTTTAACGATATTTCAAAAATGCTAGTCTTAATACCGATCACTCTCGGAGATTAAAAATACAATTTGAATAATTAGTACCAAATTAATAAATCTAACTCTACTATACAATCAATTGACGTTATTAATTATCCCCCGCAGTTAGTATTGCGCTTTATGGATTTGCGTTATATTCTATCTACGTTGCAAACTTTCCTCTCGCGTCTATCCCCCGCTATCCATAGCTTGCAGCTACGGATGTGTTTTATAATAACCCGCCTCTGGCGGGCATATACGGCAGGTAATAAAGGCGCAGGCCACGGATAGCGGCGGGGCAAAATGCCGCTTATCCCCCCATCTCCTCCAGCTTCTTCACAATAGCATGATAATAATTTTCCTTAGCCGCTTCGTGGTACGATAGGTATAAAAAAGGTTCAATCAGTTCAAGCTCCATTAGCTTAAAGCTGCTGTTCACCATAACCCCGTCCACGCGGGCGTACAGCGTGTTTTGGGCAAACTGTGCCACATAGCCGCTTGCCTGGGCAATAAGCTGCGGGCTGGGGGTAACGGCTTCAATGGTGCCGCCAAAGGCTTGCTGCACCCTAAAATCGCCCTGCCGTGGCCTTTTAAGTATGGTATGGCTGTAAGCGCCATTAAAAAACAGCAGCGACCATTCGCCCTGTGTAATCTCCTCTAAAAAAGGCTGCGCCACCATATCAATAGTGGCAGCCAGGGTTATTATTTCGTCGTTTTGCGCAGGGGTGTAATGGCTGTTAATAACAAACGTGTTG
>CAZRDD010000045.1:0-17452 GCA_964598675.1 uncultured Parafilimonas sp. | reverse complement strand
TAACAACAGTCTGGTATGCTGGGGGCTGGAGGCGTTTGGTACAGAAAAACAAAAAGAGCAATATTTAACCCCTTTGGCACAGGGCCGCAAGAACGGAGATATATATATTGGTGCTTTTTTGCTGAGCGAACCAGAGGCAGGCAGTGATGCCACCAGCCAGCGCACTACAGCAGAAGACAAGGGTGATTATTACCTGCTTAACGGCACAAAAAACTGGATAACCAACGGCAGCAGTGCCAGTGTATACCTTGTAATGGCACAAACAGATGTGGCCAAAGGAAGCCACGGCATTAACGCTTTTATAGTAGAGAAAAACTGGCCCGGTGTTACGGTTGGTGCTAAGGAAAATAAAATGGGCATACGCGGCAGCGATACCCACAGCATAATGTTTAACGATGTAAAAGTGCCTAAAGAAAACCGTATTGGTGAGGATGGCTTTGGGTTTAAGTTTGCCATGAAAACACTGGCTGGCGGGCGCATAGGCATTGCCAGCCAGGCATTGGGCATTGCAAGCGGCGCTTACGAGCTGGCATTGGCGTACAGCAAACAGCGCAATGCATTTGGTAAGGAAATTATGCAACACCAGGCCATACAGTTTAAACTGGCCGATATGGCTACTCAAATTGAAGCCGCCCGGCTGCTATGCCTTAAAGCTGCCTGGGAAAAAGACAATGGCCTGGATTATGCTTTAAGCAGCAGCATGGCAAAAGTATTTGCCAGCGAAACTGCCATGTGGGTTACCACCGAGGCCGTGCAAATACACGGTGGGTATGGCTACGTTAAGGAGTACCATGTAGAACGCCTGATGCGTGATGCTAAAATTACCCAGATTTACGAGGGTACCAGCGAAGTACAGCGCATAGTAATAAGCAGGGCCATACTTAAGTAGTACCTATGCGGATTGCTGTATTGAATAAGGCAACCCGAAAAAAAGGCTGACGTATGGGTTTTTAGGCAATGGCAGCTATCTTTGGCGCATGGCGACTGGTAAATATACCACCAATAAAATAAAAACCTTAACCGAACTGCGGGAGGCAGACCTTATACCGCCCCCCAATGGAATGCAGATTTTTACTGAAAAGGATATTTCCAAGGCCATCATAAACAAGCCCTTCCGCGCAGACAATTTTGCTATTTTGCTGGTTACAGAAGGTTCGTTTGCTATTCGGTACAATTTGGTTGGTTATGTGCTTACGGCTAATCAAATTTTTTTTGGGTTACCCGGGGCGTTATGTGAGTTGTACGATGTTGCTCCAAACCTCCGTTGCCTGGGGATGGCTTGTGAAAAGAGTTACCTTGATAAACTGGGGGTGCAGTTTAGCAGTGCTGAAACTGTAAGATTTTTTTCATCGGATATAAAGCACAAATACACCGTTACGGCAGAGGAAAGCTTAGCGTTTGAGCAGGGCATAAATAATCTGCATAAAAAAACACTGTTGCCTTCTCAAACGCCATTTTTAAGCGAAATAATAAAGCATAATTTTTTGTCGGTACTTTACGATGCTACTTTAATATTTTACAATCATAACGCATTTGAAAACGTTAAACTAACCCGTAAGGAGGAGCTAACCAGCACTTTTTTAGACTTGTTGGCAAAGCATTTTAAAAAACAGCGAAGTGTACAGTTTTATGCAGAGGCACTTTTTATTACCCCCAGGCACCTATCGCAGGTAGTTAAAGAAGTTACAGGCCAAACAGCAGGCGAAATTATTGATGAAGCTGTAATTAGAGAAGCCAAAATGCTTTTACCTGCGCAGGACGCTACCGTTGCACAGGTGGCAGATATACTCGGCTTTAGCGACCAATCTTTTTTTGGCAAATATTTTAAAAAGCATACCGGCATTACCCCTTCGGCCTACAGGGCCAACAGTATCGATGCAAAAAATCCACCTTTTTGACCAATACCTCCCACATTTCAACCTTTTACAGCAGGTAACAAAAAGCCAATTTTGCCAAGTCAAATCAACCAATTGATGATATTCGCATGGCAAAACATCATTATTCTATTACCAAAAAAAGTTTTACAAAATCCTCAATATTGAACAATCTTACAATGTTCAATATTGAGGATTTTGCGATACTGCAAACATGCCACCACTGTAAAGCAAACCTGCTTTAGCAATCAATTAAAACATATACCAATTTAAATGTACAGGGTTACCTGCCCCTGCAATGGGCGAAGCCTTGCCCAATAGTTAAACTTTAAACAGGCATTCACCAATACAAACCAATTTAGTCATCAGTAAATAAAACAATATGCAAGTATTCATCAAAAAACTATCACCCCTGTTATTTACAACACTAATTATTAATAGTTGCGGCAATAATGAACCGCAGCAACAGGCCGCCCCGGCACCGGTTAAAGTATCAGTATTTAAAGCAAATACAGCGCCAATGACGCAAGAGTTAAGTTATGCAGGCAATATTGAACCCGATAATACAGCGCAAATAGGTTTTGCTGTAAGTGGGGTAATTAACGATGTGGCGGTACAGGAGGGGCAGCACGTACAAAACGGGCAACTGCTGGCCGCCATAGATGCTACGGAATACACAAATGCCCTGGCCATTGCCGATGCCGGGCTGGAGCAGGCGGAAGACATGTACAACCGCTTAAACCAACTGTATGAAAAAGGGAGCCTGCCCGCCAAAGATTATATTGATATTAAAACCAAGGTTGCCCAGGCTAAAGCAAACAAAAGCATTAACACCAAACACATAGCAGACAGCAGGTTGTATGCACCCATGCAGGGTATTATAACTGCAAAACTGGTTGAGCGCGGCAGCATGGCCGCACCTGGTGTGCCAGCCTTTACCATTATTAAAACAGATGAAGTTTATGCAAAGTTTACGGTACCGGAAAGCGAGGTGGGGTTGTTGAAAACAGGTATGACAGCCACCATATTCATACCCACTTTAAACGACAGTGTTAAAGGCAACATAAGCATCATTAACCCACAGGCCGATGCGGTTTCAAAAACGTACAGTATAAAAATAAGGCTTAGCAACCAGGCACAAAAGCTGCTGCCGGGTATGCTGGCAAATATTTTTATCCATACAGATAAAACCACTGACGCTATTACGGTACCCGCCGCTGCTATTGTTAGGGATGCTGATGACATAACCTATGCCTTTGTGGCAATAGCCGGTAAAGCCACCAGGAAAAGAGTAACCACGGGCAGGCTTACAGGGGATAACAGTGTGATAATAACCAACGGTTTACAAAAGGGAGACGATGTTATAACAGCTGGGCAAACACATTTAAAAGATGGCTCCGCTATTACATTTTAGCAATGCCGCCTTTTAACCACATCATTAAAATTATTCCCGATCAATCATGAAAAAAAGAAAGATAAATTTTATAGAGGCTGCTATGAAGTATAAGCAGGTTACCATTGTTGTAACATTAATGCTGCTTGTGCTGGGGCTTTACTCCCTTAAAAATATGCCCAGGGCCGAAGACCCTAAAATAGATATGCCGGTAGCTATGGTGTATGCTTTTTACCCTGGTGCTGATGAAAAACAAATGGAAAAACAGGTTACCGAAAAGCTGGAGCAATACCTGTTTTCGTTTGAGGAAGTAGATAAACAAAAAACCACCTCTCAAACCAAAGACGGGCAGGTGTTTGTAACCGTTCACCTGCAAACATCTTTAAAAGACAGGAAGAAGTTTTGGGCAACCCTTCAACATGGCATTAATACAGTGCTGCGGGCAAATATCCCATCAGGGGTTATTGGGCCGGTGGTAAACAGCAATTTTGGCGATGTTACCGCACAAATTATTGCGGTATCGTCCCGTACAAGAAGCTATGCCGAACTGGAAACCTACCTTGATAAAATGGAAGATGCGCTTAAAACCATACCAGAGGTATCAAAAATAAACCGCTCGGGCGGGCAGAAACAACAGATATATGTAACGGTTGACGACCGTAAACTACAGCAGTACGGATTTGATATTTCTACTATTGTACAAACCCTGCAACGGCAGAACATTACCGGCTACACAGGCGAAATGACGGTGGCATCCACTATCATCCCAGTGTTTACCAACAGCCAATACCAAACAGTGGCAGATATTGCCAATCAAATAATTTACACTACGCCACAGGGGGTAACTGTTAGGCTTAAAGATGTGGCAGGTATTGAACGCCGCTACGAGGAAGAATCATCATATATAACCATTGGCAATGATAAAGTAATGCTTATAAACACCGAAATGCAACCGGGCAACAACATTGTAGCTTTTGGGCATACGGTGGATGAAAAACTTAATGCACTTAAAGCAACTTTTCCTGCGGATATCAACATAAACACAATTGTAAACCAGCCAGCGGTAGTTGATGAAAGCATCACTCATTTTATGATTGAGTTTGGTATGGCAATAGGCTCGGTTATTATCGTTGTTATGCTGCTGCTTCCTTTCAGGGTGGCGGCGGTATCATCCATAGCGGCACCGGTAGCCATACTCATCACTTTTGGTGTTATGAACATTATAGGCATTGAACTGCACCAGGTTTCGCTGGCAGCGCTCATTATTGTACTGGGCATGGTGGTTGATAATGCCATTGTGGTGGTAGATAACTATATTGAAAAAATTGACGAAGGCATTACCCCATGGACGGGTGCCTGGCAGGCGGCCCGCCAACTGGCGGTACCTGTTTTTACAGCTACCCTGGCCATTATTTTTGCCTTTGCCCCACTTGCCATATTTATGACCGGCACTGCTAAGGATTTTATGGCGTCGTTGCCGGTAACAGTTGCGGTAGCACTTATAGCCTCTATGCTGGTGGCCTTACTGCTTACGCCTTACATGTGTTATGTGTTTATTAAAAAAGGCCTTAAGCACCAAATAAGCAACCGCCCGCCAAAAAAAACGTTGCTGGATGGGTTACAGCATGTTTTTAACCTTTCTGTTGAATTTTGTTTCCGCTGGCCTAAGTTAACCATCACTGTGGCTATAGCGGCCATAGTGATGGCATTTTATACAGCAGGGCATGTTGACCAGGAGTTTTTCCCCACCAGCGAGCGTAACCAGTTTAACATTGAAGTTTGGCTGCCTAATGGCACCTCGCTTGACGAAACCGGCAAAACAGTTAAAAACGTTGAAGAAATATTAAAAAAAGACAAACGGGTAGTAAGCGTGGCCAGCTTTGTTGGCACCAGTTCGCCGCGCTTTCAATCCTCCTATGCACCAGAAATACCCCGGCGCAACTTTGCCCAGTTGTTTATTACCACAGTAAGCAACAAAGCAACAGATGAAATTGTACATGAATACCGCCCCAAGTTTGAAGGCTTTGTAAAAGACGGCTATATAAGGTTCAGGCAATTAAGCTTTCAGGAAGGCTCGCCCATTGCCATACGTATTATTGGCACGGATATGAACAGCCAGAAACAGGTGGCTGCCCAAATTGAAAATATACTGGAAAATGCAAAGGGTACCAACTGGGTACATACCGATTATGAGGATGATTACCTGGCGGCAAGTATTAAAATTAAAGAGGATGAAGCCGCACGCCTTGGCGTACCTAACCAGGCTATTACACAAACATTAGGGGCCGAACTAAAAGGCTATGCGGTATCGCAAATATGGGAAGGCAATAAACCGGTAGATATTTTTTTAAGGCTGGATACGGTTAACCGAAAAGGTTTGGGCAACCTTGAAAACCTGTACATAAGCACTATGTATGGCACAAAAGTTCAGTTGAAGGAAGTGGCAGAAATTGCCCCATCGTGGCACACCGGCGTAATTGCCCACCGCAATGGGTTAAGAACACTTACGGTATTATCAGAAGCTCAAAATGGCATAAGGGCTTCAACAATCTTAAAATCAGTAAAACCGCAAATTGAAAAGCTGCAGTTACCCGATGGCATCAGCATCCAATACGGCGGGGACGAAGAATCAAGCGGGGAAAACCAACCCGGCATGATGAAGGCGCTTGGGGTAAGCCTCATCCTTATCTTCATAACCCTGTTGTTTCAATTTAAAAACTTTGGTAAAACGCTTATCATTCTCTCAACTTTTCCGCTTAGCCTTTTAGGTGCATTTCTGGGGCTGTACGTTACCGGCAACCCTATTGGCATGACGGCTTTTATGGGCATTATAAGCCTTATAGGTATAGTAGTGCGTAATGGTATAATACTGGTAGATTATGCAGATGAACTGGTACGCGACCACGGCTACACAGTAAGGGCAGCAGCACTTGCAGCAGCCAAACGCAGGATGCGGCCCATATTTTTAACCTCCTCTGCTGCTGCAGTAGGTGTTGTGCCAATGATTATTAATAAATCGCCACTGTGGGCACCGCTGGGCAGCGTGCTTGCCTTTGGGCTGATTGTATCTATGATACTAACCTTGTTTGTGGTACCTGTACTCTATTACAAATTTGTAAAGCCAGTACCAGAACCTGCTGTTGCGCCAGATGCAGACGTGGAGATACAATACAAACCCGAACATCATTAATTAAACTACTTGAAGAAATGAATACTGTAATAAAATATACATTGATAACGATGCTGCTGGCTGGCCCGGTTTTACAACAAACGGCCTTTGCACAAAAAATGCTTACCCTTGAGGAGGCCAGGCAACTGGCTGTAGCATACAATAACAATATTAAAATGGCCCAGCAAAACATTCTTGCTGCAAAAGCAGCAGCAGATGGGGCTAAGGTATCCGGCCTGCCAAAACTGGATGGTGGTGTTACCGGTTTTTACCTGGGTAAACCATTTAGCAACCTGCTGCCTGGTTATGGTGTGTCTGCCACACTTGGTGTTACACAACCGGTGTATGCTGGCGGAAAAATAAAGCTGGGTGTACTGGCCGCAGGCAAAGGGGTGGAAATAGAAGAAGCACAAAAGGACGTAACTACTGTGGATGTGCTGCTTAACACAGAAAAAGCTTACTGGCAGGCGGTTACTATGCAGGCTAAAATAGGGCTTGCCAATAAATACAAAACACTGTTACAAGCCCTGTTAACCGATTTAAACAACAACTTCCAGGCCGGGCTTATTTACAAAAATGATGTACTGCGTGTACAGGTACAGTTGAACGAGGCAGAACTTAACCTTACCAAAGCGCAGGATGGGCTTACACTAAGCAACCTAAGCCTGGCGCAGCTTACCGGTTTGGGCGACACGGTATCGTTTACTATAAATGATTCTGTTGCTGGCAATTTTAATAGTACAGATGGTGGTTTGCTGAAAGAAGCCTCAGCAAACCGGCCCGAAATTACCCTGCTGCGCAAAGCAATAGAAGCACAACAATTACAGCAGAAAATGCTGGAGGCTGATACCAGGCCAACCGTTGGCTTGAGTTTTACAGGTGTTGGTGCGGCTGGCAAACAGGGTATTAACCCTGGCAGTGCGAGTAATGTGCTGGGTACGTATTACGGTTTGGCAAGTGTTAGCATACCCCTTTTTGACTGGGGGGGCAGAAAACAGAAAATAAAGGAGCAGTCTTTTAAAGTTTCGACACAGCAAACACAACTGGAAGAGATAAAACAACTTATATCATTAGAGGTACAACAAGCTTACCTGCAGCTTAACCAGTCTGCAAAAAGTATTGAGCTAGCCAGCACATCGTTAACCCAGGCAGAGGAGAACCTACGATTGAGTAATGACCGTTTTAAGGCAGGCACTATTACAGGTAAAGATGTGCTGGAGGCTCAAACAGTGTGGCAACAGGCGTATTCAAACATGATAGATGCCAAAGTGGGGTACAGGATAAATGAGGCGATTTTGAAAAAGGCATTGGGCATACTAAAATAAGCCCGTTTGTTTACAGAGGTTTTGGTGAATACGGCGGCTGTTTCTACGGCCGCCTTTTTTATGCTGCTACAGCATTTTCCAACAGTTTAACCAACTGCCCACTAACTGTAATTTTACTTACTGCACCTGGTTTAGCTACTTGTTTTATGCGGTTGCCTTTCTTTAAAACACCTTACCAATAAGCGCCACTATTCAGCAATTATGTACCTCTCATACAACTCATCCAGTTGCTGGCCTGCGTTATAAAGGGCCCTGGTAAAGGCTGTGTGGTTTAAGGCAGCAACGCCGGGCAGCGCAAAGTAGTATTGTATGCCCTGGCGCAGGTTTTGAAAAAAGGTTTCAAAATATTTTTTCTTTTTTACTATTTGGCCAAGCTGTGTTTCAATTTCAAGCTGTTCCGCTATGTAGTTTATGTACAGGCCAAGCTCTTTAATAAACATGTGTGGCCTGGTTATATCAGTCATTATATCCACCCTGCCATAAATATGGTCAACCATGGTTTGCAGGCTAACTACTTTTGAAAAATAGGCAATGTTGGGGCCTGGGCAAATGTTTACACTTTTCCTGTTTTTTGCAAGCACATGGTTATAGCTGATAGCTGCTGCGTTACTAAGGCCAATGCATAAACACTCTTTATCCGTTACTTCTGCCAGTTGCCTTTTATATTCCTGTTCCGGCAAATGAAGTGCCTGTAACTGCTCAATCTTTAATTTTTGGTATTTGTGTGATGCGGTGCAAATTGCCTCTTTCGTAAACTCTGTATTAAAGGAGAGGTGTTTTTCTGTACAGGGGCTGCCCGGCCTGCCTTTGCTTATACGCAATTGCTTTTCATTATCGCTGCTGGTGCCTTTAAGGTAATAGAACCTTACACCCAATGGGGAGTTCCTGCTTAAGTATACGTCTTCTTCACCAGCTTTGCTAAGCAGGTTAAGCGTATCTGCATCAACTGTTGTAGCTTCTGGCACCAATAAAAACGGCGTACCCCAGCCCGTGCTGTCAATACGATAATACTGGTGCAAAAAAGCATCCTCCTCATGTGTGCCTATGCCGCCCTGAGCGGAAAACAACATGCGGGGGGCCGCAGCAAAGCTGCGGTTGTTCTTTTTTTGTTGCGCGGCATTCCATAATTCAAACAGGGTGTCAATAAGTACCTGGCGGTTGTTTTTAAACTCCTCCAGTATAGGGCCCATTAAAAAACCATCGGTGGCAAACGCATGCCCACCGCAGTTAAGCCCCGACTCAACCCTGAACTCGCTAACCCAAATACCTTTTTTGGCCAGGTATTTACCCTGTATTAATGCGGAGCGGTAATCACTTACTTTAACAATTACCTTTTTGGTAAAAGTACCATTATCGTCCGCTTCAAACGCTGCGCATGTTTCCAGGTAGTTGTACAATCTTGGGTTCATGCCAGCGGAGAACACAATTGAAGAATCTTTAAGGTTACTTTTTGCATATCCCCGCAATGCAGCCACTGCATCGGAGCCATCCGCAACCACTTCTCCGCTTTTGTCAACAGCATCCCTGTCAAGTTTGGTCATAATATTTACATCAATGCTGCCGGCCTTTATTTGCGACCTCAGGTAGGTTTCCATCGCCTGCTTCTCTGCCTGCTGGTTTGTTTTCATCATTTGCCGGTACACCTGTTTAAGCGTGCTGTCATCGGGCAGCATTTCAAAATATTTTACTATTTCCGAGCCTGCTTCAAATACCGCTGTTTTTAGCTTTTCCACCTGCTGCTGCACAATGGTATTTACCAGGTTAAGGTAATCGGTAACCCTTTTTGCCCGGTAATCATCTTCCTGCACCGTTATAGGGGTGTACGCCCAGTTCATAGCAGTGTAGTAATGCCCCCTCATCATTTCAACCAGCCTGTCTTCAATAATTGACATTACTGACGAAATACCAAACCTTGCCACCTTAACCGGGCTATCAATAGTATAGGCCAAACCCATTACCGGAATATGAAACTTGTGAGGCTGTGAATACTGCATATTGAACAAAAATTATGGCATAAATGCCGGAAACAAAATGTTTTGAGTACTGGCTAAACGCATAACTAATTAAAAATCAATATGTTTTATGTATTTAGCCCGTGAAAGGTAAAAATAATTAAGGATATAATTATCCTTAATTATGATGCGGATTGTTAATGTTTACTTCTTCCTGCCTGCTCCATGATATTTTTTTACCAAACCCTTGGGTGCTGTCGGTCATTTTTATACGGTTTAATTGCAGTACCCACATTTCGCCCTGTACCGTTAAAGCCAAAGGATGCTTTTTGTGGTAGGTGCTAAAAGCCTGCCTGGCTAAAGCATCATCCGGCGGCAGCACTTCACCCTCAAACTGAATACCCTTTACCACAAGCTTGCTCAGTTTGTCTGGCAAAATGGTACCTGCCACCACGCGGCGGTTGCGCAGCAACGCAGCGTGATAAGAGGCAGGAGATGATTTAAAATACATTACTGCACTGCTAACGTTAAACGCAAAGAAACACGTAAAACAATAGGGGTTACCCTCATCATCTGTACAACAAATAGTTGCACAGGTTTGCTGCTGTATAAACTGTTCAATCAATGTATTCATACCACTTTAATTATGTTTACGGGGCAGGCCCTGGCAACATCCTGCGTTTGCAGCAGTTGTAAGCTGTTTATGGGTAAAACAAAAACCTGTTTTTTTTCAGCCGCTTTCATCAGGGTTGCTTTGCCATCTTTTTTCGACATGCGCCACAACTCCGGCTGTTGTTCGTAACAAATGCCACAGCCTATGCATTTACCCCTGTAGTGAATAATATTAGCCATTTACTGTGTCAACAATTTTATAGAGTTTATCCTGTGCAGATACTTTTTCGGCAAAGGGGAAGGTTATTTTATCGCCCTTTACAGCGGTTTCCCCCTCAAGGCCGTTAACGGTAAGGGTGATAGCTTTTTCTTTAACCAGCCCAAAATTTGGCCCGGTTACCATAAGCACATCGCCTTTTTTAACAGCACCAGCTTCAATAACAAACTCGGCCACACCTATTTTAGGATAATATTTACTGGCTCTACCAACGTATATTTTCTTTTCGGTAGCAGCACTTCCAGGCTGGGGTGTCCACTCACCCAGCTTTCGGCCCAAGTAGTACCCCTCCCAAAAGCCGCGGTTGTACACTGTTGCAAGGCGCTTCATCCAATCCTGAATTTTCTCCTGTGTATAGGTGCCATCCTGCAATGCCTGTATGGCTTCGCGGTAACATTGTGTTACGGTAAATACATAATCTGGCCCTTTGCTTCTTCCTTCAATTTTAAGTACAGCAACCCCGCTGGCTATCACCTGGTCCAGAATATCAATGGTGCAAAGATCTTTGGGCGACATGATGTACTCATTATCCACCAGCAACTCCTCGTTTGTTTCTGCATCTTTAACAATATAACTGCGCCTGCAATTTTGTACACATGCCCCCCTGTTGGCAGAGGCGTTTTGTGTATGCAGGCTTAAATAGCATTTGCCGGATACAGCCATACAAAGCGCGCCGTGTACAAATATTTCAACCTTCATTAACGCGCCAGATACTCCCGTAATGTTTTTACGTTTTATTTCCCGGCATATATGCTCCACCTGTTTAAGCGTAAGTTCCCGCGCAAGCACAACCACATCGGCAAAGCGCGAAAAAAACTGCACCGATTCTATATTGCTTACATTGGCTTGTGTTGATACATGCAGCGGTATACCCAACTGGTTACACTGCGCAATAACAGCAAAGTCTGCAGCAATAACAGCATCAATGCTATGTGCTTTTACTTCGGTTAAAATGGTGCGCAGCAATTGCATATCATGCTCGTACATAACGGTATTAAGGGTTATGTATGCCTTAATGTTACTGGCTTTACATATAGTGCTTATCTCTTTTATGTCTTCTACGGTAAAATATCCGGCAGACCTGGTGCGCATGTTAAGTTGCTCTACACCAAAATAAATGGCATCGGCACCAGCTTTTATAGCGGCATGTATACAGTCGAACGAGCCAGCGGGCGATAATAATTCAATACTGTTATTCTTCATCAGGAGATACTGAAAATGTTTGCTGTTAGTCCGCAGCATGCAAGGGGTACCTTACTTGCGGGTAATAATTTTTTGCAAAGATACTTATTAAAGATAATTTTGTCCTTAATTATTTGCAAGCTGATGTACGCAATTGTATTTGACTATGATAAGTATTACCAAGATATTTCACTTTGAAACAGCACACGCCCTCTACGGCTACGATGGCCCCTGCCGCAATATTCATGGCCATTCGTACGAACTGCATGTTACCGTAAGCACCCCGGTAACAGGCGATACATATATTGAAGCACCCGGTTTTATTATTGACTTTAAACAATTAAAGCAACTGGTAAAAGAAGTTGTTGTTGAAAGGTTTGACCACAAGCTAATACTATCGGGCACGTATCTTAAGCACCATCCGCTGTATGCCGCCGCAGAAAATCTTGAGGTGTGGGATGTTGAACCTTCGGCCGCGAATATGCTGATATTTACCAAAAATGCGCTTATTGCGGTATTGCCTGCAGGCACCAGCCTGCAGGCGCTGCGGCTTTACGAAACAAAAGGCAGTTATGCTGAGTGGGTGAGGCGGTAGATTATTTATAACCTTTTATGCTTATTATTGTACGGCTAAACCAACAAGCCAATTATATTAAAACAAGGGGATGTTTTCAAAAGCTACGGAGTACGCATTAAGGGCCACTATATATATTGCCCAAAAAGGCACCGGGGAAAAAAAACTCGGGTTGCCCGAAATTGCAAAGGCCATAGATTCGCCCCGCTCGTTTACGGCCAAAATACTACAACAGCTTACTGGTAACAATGCCATTATAAGTTCCACACGCGGCCCAAATGGAGGGTTTTATATAACCGAAGCAGCCAAAAAACTGCCCATACGGGCAATACTTACCGCTATGGGCGAGGATGAAATGCTTGAAACCTGCATAATGGGCCTTACCAAATGCTCAGAAAAAAAGCCTTGCCCCATGCACGCCAGGTACAAACCTATTAAAGCAGATTTGCTGCATTTGTTTGGCAGCATGACTATACAAACCATGGCAGACGAAATGCGCAAAGGCCACATGGTTATAGCCAACGGTTAAAAGTGTTTAACACTGGTAAAACCAGTTTTTGACTGCCATTAATATTTGCATTTTTATAAACGGGCCAATACATTTAATTACCTTGCACCCTTTGCGTAACTGCAATAATCTTTATAAAGGTCATCCATTGGAAAAAAAAGAGTTTAAAAAAAGCCCCTCTTACCTGTCTAAGAAAAATATTATTGCCGGCCGTAACCCGGTGATTGAGGCATTAAAATCGGGGCAACTGATTGATAAAATACTGTTGTACACCAATGTTAGCGGCGAGGCTATTTTTGAAATACGCAACCTTGCCAAAGAAAAAAACGTGCCTGTACAGCATGTACCCAACGAAAAACTAAACAAGCTAACTAATATACAGCACCAGGGTGTGGTAGCTTTTAAGTCATCAGTGGTTTACCAGGACCTTCAGCAGGTGATAGACTGGGTTAACAGCCAGGGCGTAACCCCGCTGTTCTTGATGATGGATGGCATAACCGATGTGCGTAACATTGGTGCGATAGCCCGCAGTGCTGTTTGTTGTGGCGCACAGGCTATTATAATACCTGACAAAGGGGCGGGGGCCCTGAACGAAGAGGCTGTTAAAAGCAGTGCAGGTGCTTTGGAGCTGGTGCAGGTTTGCCGTGTAAACAGCCTGCTTAAAGCGCTTGACACCCTGCATCTTAACGGAATTAAAGTATTTACCAGCGAAATGAAGGCCCCGAAAAAGCTTTTTGAACTCAATTTTACTGAGCCCTGCTGCATAGTAATGGGTAACGAGGAGAAAGGGGTACAGAGTTACATGAGCAAAGCTGCCGATGAAAGGTTTACCATACCCATGCAGGGCAAATTCGACTCCTTTAATGTGTCGGTTGCAACCGGCATCATATTATATGAAGCGATGAAACAGCGGATGACGAATTGAAAAAAGACTGGTTACCTGTGTTTGTAACCCACTTTTTCAAACCTAAATTTAATGAAGTAGCTGGCTTTTGCCCCTTTGGAGGTAACTAAAATTTAAATACTATATAGTTGTTTTAGTTTTATGTTAACATAACTATATCACTATCAATGATTTAGATGCTGACAGGTGTTTTATAAAAACGGTTTTTAAATTACACTTCGTTATAATAGCCGCAAACTGTATTTTTACCGCCCAAATTATTTGAATAAGTTAGCATATGCCACAATACCCAAACAGGCAATTTTTAGATTTTGAGCAGCCGATAAAAGAGTTATACGAACAGATTGATCAAACGAAGAAACTGGCTGAAAAGAATCCTAAAATAGATTACAACTCTACTATTGTACAGTTGGAGCAGTCTATTTTAGACAAACGCAAAGACATTACATTGCATTTAACCCCCTGGCAGCGGGTGCAGCTTAGCCGCCACCCCGACAGGCCATATACCTTTAAGTATATTGAGAAAATGACCACCAATTTTGTTGAATTGTTTGGTGACAGAAATGTGAAGGATGATAAAGCAATGGTTGGTGGGTTTGCCCAGCTTGATGGCGAAACAGTAATGTTTATAGGCCAGCAAAAAGGCATAAACACCAAAATGCGCCAGCAGCGCAATTTTGGCATGGCCAACCCCGAAGGGTACCGCAAAGCCCTGCGCCTGATGAGGCTGGCTGAAAAGTTTAACAAGCCAATTGTTACATTAATAGATACACCCGGCGCTTTCCCAGGCCTTGAAGCCGAAGAACGCGGCCAGGGTGAAGCCATTGCCCGCAATATTTACGAAATGATAAGGCTTAAAGTACCTGTTATTTGTGTAATTATAGGCGAGGGGGCCAGTGGCGGCGCACTTGGCATAGGGGTGGGCGACAGGGTACTGATGATGGAAAATTCATGGTACAGCGTTATATCCCCCGAAAACTGCAGCACCATTTTGTGGAGAAGCTGGGCTAAAAAAGAAATAGCAGCGGAGCAGCTGAGGCTTACCGCAATTGATATGAAATCGTTTGGCCTGGTTGATGATATTGTACCGGAACCGGTGGGTGGTGCCCATTGGGATTATAATGAAGCGGCTTGCCGCCTTAAGGAGTACCTGAAGAAAACACTGGCCGAAATAAAAAACATTACCCCCACCCAAAGAACGGAGCTTAGGATTGAAAAGTTTGGTAAAATGGGTTTTTGGGATGAAGCAGCACTGCCGGAAGCAACCATATAAAAAGCCTTGTTGGTTATTTAAAAAGTTGCCATTAATGGCCTGTATAACAATACTTTAATAAGCAGGGTAACTTAAAGAACCCGCAAAAAAGCTAAATTTAAAACGTTTAATAAATGTCTTCTCTTAAAAACGTATTACGCGGCACAGGTGTTGCACTTGTTACACCTTTCAGGCCAAATTTTGATGTAGATTACGATGCTCTTGGCAGAGTAATTGATTTTGTAATTGAAAGCGGCGCAGAATATGTTGTAACGCTGGGTACTACTGGCGAAACCCCTACGCTGGATAAGCACGAGAAGATAAGCATTGCAAAGTATACTTACCTTAAAGTTGCGGGCCGTGTACCTGTTGTAGTGGGTATTGGTGGCAATAACACTAAAGAAATAATAAACGACCTCGAAACCTTTCCGCTGGAGGAAGCTACGGCCATTTTAAGTGCTTCGCCATATTACAGCAAGCCCTCGCAGGAAGGTATTTACCAGCATTATAAGGCTATTGCAAAAGCTGCGCCTAAACCAATCCTTTTGTACAACGTACCGGGCAGAACAGGCAGAAACTTAACTGCTGATACTACTGTAAGGCTTGCTAAAGAAGTAGAAAATATTGCGGGTATTAAAGAGGCCAGCGATGATATGGGCCAGGTTATGAAAATATTACGCGATAAGCCAGCAGACTTTTTGGTTGTAAGTGGCGACGATGGTTTAACCTTGCCTCAACTTGCCTGTGGCATTGACGGCGTTATTAGTGTTGCAGCAAATGCACTGCCCAAATATTTTACCGAAATGGTACGTATGGGGCTTAATGGCGATTTTAAAGCCGCAAAAGCTATTAATGATAACCTTATTGAGGCCTATGACCTTATGTTTGCCGAAAACAACCCGGCAGGTGTAAAAGCCTTTATGTACGAATTAGGGCTTATTGACAACATTGTACGCCTGCCAATAGTACCCTTAAGCCAGGGCTGGCATACAAAAATAAAAGCTTATTTAAACAAATAGAAACCAACAGGTGGTGATAGAAAATGGAGGCTGATAATCAATTAGCCTCCATTTTTTTTGACGAAAACTGTTTTCACAGTAGTGTTTTTATAAAGTCCGTGTTTGTACAAACAAACATTAAATACGTTAATAAAAATAATAATATAATATTGGGATTGCACCTGTTATAAGTAATGGCCGCAACCAAAATGTACTATTTTGGCAGGTTTAACACGCCTGGTATATATCACTTCCTTATGCTTCCCTGCTTTTGCCTTGCAATTCAACTGATTCATTCTTTTTAAAATAGCCTGGGTTAAAGGCCATGAACGGGCAGTTTATTTTTTTTTGTTCTCAATACACCTTTTTAGCAACTAACCGTATGTACAATATATAAGGCAAAACCGAATTTTTTATATTTTATATATAATATAAAAATAGATGTATTGGTTTGTTTTTCAGGAGGTGCTGCCGGTTGTGTTATAATTTAGTAAAGAATGGATATTGATTTTTTAATACGTTAATTTTGGATGATCAACAAGTTTTTGTATTTTTGTGTAAGTTTAAAATCCTCCCCCATATTTTTTGCTGAACTAAACCAGATCAGTTTGCCATTTGAATAAACAAACTGTATAAATTATCAAATAGAAATCTTATGAGCATGGGGCAAAAAAGCTATTCCTATTTCTACCGTATGGTTTTTATGACGAGCGATTTTTTTATTGTCAATCTGTCGTTCATCATCTGCTACCTGTTTTATGCGCTTTCATCTGCATCTCTTTTAAGTTCCGGCGGTATTAAAATATTGCTGTTATTTAACCTTACCTGGCTAATTTCAGCCTCAGTAATGCGGCTTTATACGGTTAATACTTTTCAGCGTATTGAAGATATTTACCGCCAAAGTGGCAAAACCTTGCTTTTGCAATGCTTATTTTTTATAACTGTAATATTGGTAATGGGGGAGGATGAGAATAAAAAAATGTTCTTGTTCGTATGTTACTCCATTCTTACCTTTTTTATTGGCGTTAGCCGTTTTTTGCTCACCTATGTGTCTGAGTTTATCATTAAATCAAAAATGCACCGGAAAATTGCCATTGTTGGGTACAACGAAACCGGGCTGGAGCTTGAAAGATATTTTAGGGGTAATGCCAACATGTATTCATTTGAAGGTTTTTTTGATAATGGAGGTAAGCACATTGCTATAAATGGCAATGGTAAAATTGTAGGCCCTATAGAGCAATGTATTGGTTTTGCTGTAGAAAATGATATAAAGGAGATTTATTCTACTATTTTACCCGAGGATCACGATGATGTTAACAGGCTGATAGAGGTTGCCGACCGCAACTGCGTTAGGGTTAAGTTTGTTACCGACATCAATACAAGGGTTGATGACGCCATCAGGGTTCATTATCTTGGCGACTTGTCTGTAATG
>CAZRDD010000044.1:0-17461 GCA_964598675.1 uncultured Parafilimonas sp. | reverse complement strand
GACTGGGGCTGCCTTACTGAGAAAGAAGGCAAGGTATATGTGCATGTGTTTAAGCATGATGCGGCGCCAATAATATTGCCTGCCTTCCCCTACAGCAGTGTACAAAAAGCCTACCTGCTTAAAGATAAATCTCCGGTAAAAGTGCAGCTAACCGGTGGCAGCTTAAATGTTACCCCGGCTGAACGTACGGCGGCAGAGCCAGACGAGGTAATAGTATTAGAGGTAAAAAAATAGGTATTTATTTTACATAAAAAGCTAAGATGGTATTATTGATGGTTAAAATAATATCACAAATTTAAAAAAGCAGGAGTTACTTTAATTATTGTTACATTAATATAAAACTTCATGCCTTTTCTGTACTTTTCTTACCCAAAATTGTACTAATATTGGGGCATGGTTGTAAAACTTTGTGTACTGTTTTTTGCTGCTTTTTTAGCCGGTTTTATGGCTGGGGAGGTTTTTGTTACAAAAAGCAAAATCAGGAAGAATAAAACGCCAGAAGTGCTTGAGGATGAAGTTGAAAAATTAACTTCAACCACTAAACAGGAAATTTACAATTAACGGATACCAGATTAATAATTGCTTTACTTACAGGGAATAAAATGAGAGATGCAGAAAATATTTTCTCTCATTTTATTCCCTGTTTTATTATTTTACGCCGATGATTATAGTTATACAGTGCAGAGACAGGGTTGGTTTAGTGGCAGCTATTTCGGGCTTGATGGCCGAAGAACAGATAAACATCGTTTCCATGCGCGAGCATGTGGATACGGCTGAAGAAATGTTTTTTGCACGCCTGCAGGTACAGAAAGATGTTGATGGTGCCAGCCTTCAACAAAAATTAAAAGCAATGTTACCGCCCGATGCACTGGTGCAGGTAAACCCAAGGCCCGAAAAAAAGCTGGTGGTACTGGTAACCAAAGAGTATCACTGCCTTAGCGATATACTGGTACGCAACCATTTTAAAACCCTGGGCGCATCGGTACAATGCGTTATTGGCAACCACGATACGCTGCGCGATATTTGCAGCCGTTTTGAAGTACCTTTTCACTTTATACCGCACGAGGGCAAAACAAAAGAAGTTTTTGAAGTAGAAATACTGCAGCAGGTAAAACAATATAGCTTCGATTTTATAGCACTTGCCAAATTTATGCGTATACTATCGCCTGGTTTTGTAAGTAATTTTCCGGGTAAGGTGGTAAATATTCACCATTCATTTCTGCCCGCTTTTATAGGCGCAAACCCTTACCGCCAGGCATTTGAAAGGGGCGTTAAGTTAATAGGTGCCACTGCGCATTTTGTAACCAACGACCTTGATGAAGGCCCTATTATTGCCCAGCAAATAATACCCGTAAGCCACTCCTTTAGTGCGGCCGATATGATGCGCTCCGGCAAGGAAATTGAAACCGCCGTACTCGCCAAAGCATTGCACCTTGTATTTGAAGACAGGGTTTTTGTGTACAAGAATAAAACGGTGGTATTTGAGTAGATAAAGCTGGGCGAATGATGGTAAAAATGTTCAATTAGCGCCAGCATGATTTACGGCCCATCAAATACTAATTTAGTGTAAGTTTGACACTCAAAAATATATAACGATGGCCTTTAATACCAAAAAGCAGCTGCTGTTGTTTGTGTTCGCCCTGAATATTGCAATACAGTCAATTGCCCAAACAAGCCCACGCACTACCGAACTGTTTACCCAAAACTGGAAGTTTTACCTGGGGGATAACGATGCCGCCAAAGATGCGGCATTTAGCGATGCTGCCTGGCGCAGCCTTGACCTGCCGCACGACTGGAGCATAGAACAGCCATTTAACCAAAAAAGCCCTGCCGGTACTGATGGCGGCGCTTTGGATGGCGGCCTGGGCTGGTACCGTAAAACCTTTACATTGCCTGCTGCTGATAAAAACAAAAAGATATTTATAGATTTTGATGGTGTGTACCGCAACAGCGAAGTGTGGATAAACGGGCATTACCTGGGCCTGCGCCCGTATGGCTTCAGCTCGTTTCGTTATGAGCTTACCCCTTACCTGCATTACGGCGCAGAGAAAAATGTAATAGCCGTAAAGGTGGATAATTCAAAGCAACCAAACTCCCGCTGGTACAGCGGTTCGGGCATTTACCGGTATGTTTGGCTGGTTAAAACCAACGATGTTTTTGTTGACCACTGGGGTACTTATGTAACAACCCCGCAGGTAAGTGCAAAATCGGCTACAGTGGTAATAAAAACAACGGTGGCCAACAGTGGGTACAACCGCGCAGATATAACCCTTAAAACAAGTATTTATAACGCCGCCGGGGTATTGGTAAAATCAGCCTCCGCGCCGCTTAATATAAGTACCGGCGATAAAAATGAGGTTATCCAAAAACTAGTTATTGATAACCCTTCTTTATGGAGTGTCGAAAATCCTTACCTGTACAAAGTGGTAAGCCAGGTGATAAGCAAAGGCAAAGCAACCGATGAATATACCACAAACCTTGGGGTGCGCTGGTTTAATTTTGATGTAGACAAAGGCTTTAGCCTTAATGGCAAAACACTTAAAATATGGGGTGTTTGCAACCATCACGACCTGGGCTGCCTTGGCACCGCCATAAACAAACGGGCATTACAGCGCCAGCTTGAAATATTAAGGCAAATGGGCATAAACGGCATCCGCACATCGCACAACCCGCCTGCGCCAGAACTACTTGACCTGTGCGATAAAATGGGCTTTATTGTAATGGATGAGGCTTTTGATATGTGGAAACAGGCTAAAAATAAATATGACTATCATTTAGACTGGGATGCCTGGCATAAAAAAGACCTTGAGGACTTTATACAGCGCGACAGGAACCACCCCAGTGTGTTTATATGGAGCATTGGCAACGAAATACCTGAACAATGGGCGGGCAAAGATGGTAAGGATACCGCTGGCACCGTTATAGCACGGGAACTGGCAGCCATCATCCACTCGCTGGATACCACCAGGCCACTAACATCTGCACTTAACAACCCTTACCCAGGCAATGCCATTTTTAAATCAGGCGTTATTGACCTGTTTGGCTACAATTATCACCACGAGGAATTTAAAAAGTTTCAGCAAACCTATCCCGGTCAAAAATTTATAGGTACCGAAACGGTATCCGCGCTGGAAACCAGGGGGCATTATGATATGCCTTCAGACAGTATACGCCGCTGGCCTTCCCGCTGGGATAAGCCTCTTGAGGGGGCCAATGAAGACCTGACTGTATCGGCATACGATAACGTTTCAGTACCCTGGGGTTCTACACACGAGGAAACGATTAAAGAGTTTTTGAAGTACCCCTATGCAAGCGGCATGTATATATGGACAGGGTTTGATTACATTGGCGAGCCTACCCCTTACCCCTGGCCAGCCAGGAGCTCGTACTTTGGTATTGTTGACTTGGCGGGTTTTCCCAAAGATGCGTTTTACCTGTACCAAAGTATTTGCACCAAAACGCCTGTGCTGCACCTGTTGCCGCATTGGAACTGGCAGGCGGGCAAAACCGTTGACGTTTGGGCCTACTATAACAATGCCGATGAAGTGGAGCTGTTTTTAAATGGTAAATCACTGGGCGTTAAAAAGAAGCAGGGTGATGACCTGCATGTTATGTGGCGGGTGCAGTATCAGCCCGGTACTTTAATGGCCGTTTCAAGAAAAGCGGGCAAAACAGTGCTTACCTCCACCGTTAAAACAGCAGGTAAGCCAGCCCAGGTTGTGCTTGCGGCAGATCGGAGCAATATTAAAGCCGATGGCAACGACTTATCATTTATTACCGTAAAAGTGCTTGATGCAGAGGGTAACCTTGTACCTGATGCATCTAACGACATAAAGTTTACTGTAAAAGGGGAGGGTACAATTGCCGGTGTGGATAATGGCAGCGAAACCAGTATGGAATCGTTTAAAGCAGACCATAGGAAAGCTTTTAATGGCCTTTGCCTGCTGGTGGTAAAAGCAAAAAACAAAGCGGGAGCTATTCATATAGTGGCTGCGGCAGATGGTTTAAAACCTGCATCGCTTATTGTAACTACAAAATAGCCTGCCTCCACTGCAATTATTAGTGCGGTGCCGGACTGGCATATTGGAGAATTTTTAGCAAATTACGGCTGCTGATATTTTCCATTAAAAAAGCATCAATGAAAACATACATCAAAATGCAGGTATCAGCAATAATACCTGCATTGTTTTTTTTATACAGCCAGGCCCAAACAGGCAGCGTTGCCATAAACCAGGTGGGTTTTTATAGCCATGGGCCTAAGATGGCCATAGTAGTGAATAATGATGCCGCTGTGAACTTTTACGTTATCGCCGCAGGTAAAACCGATACTGTTTATAAGGGGCGTTTGGGCGTCTCCGTTCAATCAGCGTACTCGTCCGCAAAAACCAAAACAGCCGATTTTAGCAGTTTGCAAACAACAGGCGTTTTTACGGTGTATGTACCCGGTACAGGCTTTTCGTACCCATTTAATATCTCCGGTAATGTGCTGCACAGCGCCGCTGTGGCACTGATAAAAGGCTACTACTACCAAAGGGTGTCCTTGCCGCTGGAGGAGAAATATGCAGGCAAATGGCACAGGCCCGCCGGGCACCCCGATACGGCGGTGCTGGTACACCCATCCGCAGCCACGGAGAAAAGGCCCGCCGGAACCATCATCCACAGCCCTGGCGGCTGGTACGACGCGGGCGATTACAACAAGTACATTGTAAACTCCGGCATAAGCACAGGCACTTTGCTTAGTGCTTATGAAGATTTTAGCAGTTATTTTGATACGCTTAATACCAATATACCGGAAAGCAGCAACCGTTTGCCCGACCTGGTGGATGAAGCGCTGTGCAATATCCGTTGGATGCTCACGATGCAGGACCCCTTTGATGGTGGTGTGTACAATAAATGCACCAATGCAGCCTTCGACTCTATGGTAATGCCGGGTGTAACAAAGCTGCCACGCTATGTTGTGGCAAAAGGCACAGCCGCAGCGCTTGACTTTGCAGCGGTAATGGCCCAGGCAGCACGCATCACCAAAAAGCTAAGCAAACGCCTGCCGGGCTTAAGCGACAGTTGCCTGCGTGCAGCGGAGTATGCATGGCAATGGGCGCTTAAAAACCCCGCATTGGCCTACAACCAGGATGCTGTAAACCAGCAGTTTACCCCTAAAATAACAACGGGTGGTTATGGTGATAATCATTTTAGCGATGAATGGTTTTGGGCCGCCTGCGAGTTGTTTGTTACCACTGCAAGCCATAAGTATTACGATACTGTGCTGGCGGGCATGCAAACGCCTTTTAGCATACCCACCTGGAGCAGTGTACACGCGCTGGGCTATTATACCTTGTTGCGTAACGGCGGCAGTATTCCGCCTAATACGCCTGTAGATATTGCACCGCTAAAGCAGTGGTTGCTTGTATTTGCTGACAGTTTGTTGCAAGGGGGCAACAAAGCTTTTAGTACGGTAATGGGGCAAAGTAAAAAAGATTTTATATGGGGCAGTAACGCCGTTGCTGCCAACCAGGGGGTGGCTTTAATAAACGCCTGGCTGATAAGCGGGGATGAAAAATATGTGAATGGTGCTTTAAACAATATTGATTACCTGCTTGGCCGCAATGCCACTGGCTATTGTTTTGTAACGGGTTTTGGCAGTAAGAGTACCATGCACCCGCACCACAGGCCCAGCATTGCAGATGGTATTGAAGCACCCGTACCGGGGTTGCTTGCCGGAGGGCCTAATCCCGGCAGGCAGGACCATACTGCCTACGCTTTTACCGACCCAGAAACTGCTTATAACGATGACAATGCCGCTTATGCCAGCAACGAAATTGCCATTAACTGGAACGCCCCCGCTGTGTACCTGTTAAATGCTCTTGAAGCGCTGCAGCTAAAAACCGGCTATGCTGGCAAAAAGTAACTGTAAGCAGTTTTGTATACGTTACACCGAACGGTTAAGATTTTTCTGCCAGCTAAATGTGGCGTTTACCGGCTATCGTTTTTTAGCCTGTTTAACAGTAAAATGGCCTACATTTAGCATCAGTAAGTACACAACTTGTTAATATGCAGGCAGTATGATACGCAGGTTTTTAAGAAACTTTTTTATAGCATTAAACATACTTGTTTGTGTAGTGTACCTGCTTGCCTGTTTAAGCCCTTTTTTAAACACACGTGATTGGCCGGTTTTTGGTTTCCTCAGCCTGTTTTTTCCATACCTGCTTATCCTGCTTGTTTTTTCTGTTTTTTTCTGGCTGGTGGTTAAGCCTAAAATAGCATTGTTGCCGCTGTTGGTGTTATTTGCAGGTTACCAGCAGTTAACAGTATTGTTTGCGGTGCATGCCGGTGCAAAATTTGCAAACATAAAACCAGACGGCCAAATACGTATTGTAAGCTGGAATGTTGGCAACATGTATGGCCTTAGTAATGATGCCGATAAAAAAAAGCATAATCGTACAGAAATTGCCCAGGCTATTTTAAAACTGCAGCCAGATATTATTTGCCTGCAGGAGTTTAACAACAGTATAAAACAAGGGCCGGGTGCAGATAATACCGGGCTTTTTACCAGCACTTATCCATACAGTTATTTTGGCAAGGATGTAAATAAAAACGATGGCTATTATCAGTATGGTTGTGTAATTTTCTCCAAACTGCCGCTTGTTGATTCCGGCAGAATTAAATATCCCGGCAGGCCGGAGAGCCTTATTTATGCCGATGTAGTAAGCGGTGCAGATACTTTCAGGGTGTACACCTCTCACCTGCAATCGTTTAAATTTGGTAAGGCCGATTATGACGATATGGATAAAATAACCCGGGAAGATACGGCTGCACTCTCCGCCTCAAAAAACCTTTACCAAAAAATGAAGCTGGCTTTTGCAGAGCGGGGCAAGCAAGCCTCCATTATCCGCTCTGAGCTGGACATTTGCCGTTATGCCAGCATTATTTGTGGCGATTTTAATGATGTGCCGGGTTCTTTCACCTATTATCATATTCGGGGTAACAGGCAGGATGCTTTTCTGGCAAAAGATTTTGGTGTGGGGCGTAGTTTTATATCCCTGGCGCCGACGCTGCGTATTGATTACATTATGCCCGATAATCACTTTATTATCCACCAGTTTGATATGGTTGATGAAGACCTGAGCGACCATATTATGCTGGTTACTGATGTTAGTTTAAAAAAATAAAATATCTTCGCAACCCATGGCACTACTTTACTCATCATACCGCTGTTGTTGCTGCTGTTAATTGATACACAGTGTTCTTTATCTCCCGTATTTTATTCAGAACTCAAACAAAAATCTTGTATTTGCATGTCACAGCTAAAAGTATATAATTCATTAACGCGCAAAAAAGAAGTATTCCAGTCTATTATAAATGGCAGGGCCGGTATGTACGTTTGCGGGCCTACAGTAAGTGGCGAAAGCCACCTGGGCCACGCACGCCCCTTTATTACATTCGATATTATTTACCGCTACCTGCGCAGCCTGGGTTACAAGGTGCGTTATGTAAGAAATATAACCGATGCCGGGCATTTTGAAGAAGAAGGCCGGGAAGCAGAAGATAAAATAAGCAAAAAAGCAGTGCTGGAAAAGCTGGAGCCGATGGAGCTGGTACAAAAATATACCAACCTGTTTCATTGGGCTATGCGCAGTTTTAATAACCTGGAGCCGGATATTGAGCCAACGGCCACCGGCCATATTGTTGAGCAGATAGGCATGATTGAGAAAATTATTGCCGATGGGTATGCCTATGAGGCCAATGGTTCAGTATATTTTGATGTTGATAAATACAATATTGACTTTTCAAAAAAAGGGATGCCTTATGGTATTTTAAGCGGCAGGGTGCTTGATGAAATGATTGATACCACCCGCGAACTGGATAACCAGGAGGAGAAACGGAACAAAGCAGACTTTGCTTTGTGGAAAAAAGCGCCGCCAGAACATATTATGCGCTGGAACAGCCCCTGGGGCGAGGGTTTCCCCGGTTGGCATATTGAATGCTCTGCCATGAGTACCAAATACTTAGGTCACCAGTTTGATATACATGGCGGTGGTATGGACCTGCAGTTTCCGCACCACGAATGCGAGATTGCACAAAGTGCTGTTTGCAACCATGAAATACCCGCACGATACTGGCTGCACAATAACATGATTACCATTAACGGTAAAAAAATGGGTAAAAGCTACAACAACGTTATTAAGCTTACTGAGCTTTTTAGCGGTGGCCACCCCGCTTTAGACCAGGCTTACGGCCCCATGGTAATACGGTTTTTTATTTTGCAAACGCATTACCGTTCAACGTTGGATTTTAGCAATGAGGCCTTAAAAGCTGCAGAGCGTGGTTTAAAACGTTTGTGGGATAGTTACGAAACCCTTAAAAAACTGGATGCTGGCGAACTTAGCGGCACAGAAGATGCTGTATTAACCGAGAAAGTAAACAGCCTGCTGGCAGAGTTTGATGAGTTTATGAACGACGACTTTAATACCGCCAAGGTATTGGCCAATATGTTTGAACTTGTACCCATTATAAATGGTATTAAAGATAAGCACATAGCTGCTGGTGCTTTAAACCCGGCAATAATTGAAGCGTTGCAGGTTAAAATGAAAACCTACCTGGAGGATATTTTTGGCCTTAAAGATGAGCTGGAAAGTAAAGATGGCAAGTTGGATAGTGTATTGCAACTGCTAATAAACATACGCAAGGATGCCCGTGCCAAGCGCGATTACGTAACCAGCGACAAAATACGGAATGAGCTTGCTGCTATTGGCATACAGCTTAAAGACGAGAAAGACGGCAATATGAGCTATAGCCTGGCGTAAGTTTTTTACGCAGGCTTTTAGCAGGCCGCTTTGTTGCCAGAACGGAAGTTTAAGAAATGGGCTGTAACAATAAATGTTACTGCAGGTATAAGCAGTATAATTTCCGCATTGTGCCAAACCTGTTTTGCAATAAGAAAAAGCATGCCGAAGGCAAACAATAAAAGCGGCCAAATATTTTGGTGGTGCTTTTTGTAACCATGGTACAAAGCGTTGCTGCCTATTAAAAGGGCAATAACAATCATCATGGTTTCAAAAGCCTTATTGTGAATAATGTTTACCCCCAGCAATGGCAGGCTTGTTAAAAACAGCGGCAATAACGCACAATGTATGGCACATGCAACAGAAGTTGCAATACCCAAAGCATCCCAATTTATCCTTCTCTTCATACGTTTAGTAAATGCGGGTACAAAAATAGTATTTTGCAACGCTGTTGCAAAATAAATAAGGTATGAATTTTATAATACATGCAGTAAGGCATCCCTTTATTAACTTTGCACCATAATTTGATGTATGAACAGGAAGAAAGCTATTGGATTGGGTGTTTTCTTTTTTGTGTTGGTGTTTGTGTTTTTGCTGGTGGTGCTTGGCGGGGTAAAATCTCCTGCTGATGTTTTTAAAGCAGAAACCTGGTCGGCTTTTTCTGATGGTTTTAAAAGTAAATCGCCGGAGCTAAATACTGTAAAGCCGTTTACCTTCATTACCCAGGATGGGAAGCCTTTTACTGAAAAGGATATGCTGGGAAAGGTATGCGTGGTTAATTACTTTTTTACGTCCTGCAAGGGCATTTGCCCCAGGATGAACAATAATATGCACCAGTATGTGTACGATGTGTTTAAGGGTGAGCCGGAGTTTATGATAGTATCGCACACCTGCGACCCCGAAACTGATTCATCCTCCAGGCTGAAGCATTATGCCGATTCTCTTAAGGTGAATGAAAGCCAATGGGTGTTTCTCACTGGCCGTAAGGACAGCCTGTACAATGCCGCCCGCAACAGTTATTTGCTGGATGACCCCAAAAACAGCGTGGTTAATATAAACGACCAGTTTTTACACACCCAGTTTTTTGCCCTGGTAGATAAAAATGGAAAGGTACGGGGACAGATATACGATGGCTTAAAACCTGACGAACTAAAACAACTGCAAAATGATATAAAAGGCCTGCTGCGCGAAAAAGCATCGGGTGCCAATGCTCATTTTTAATATCGCTTTTATGCAAAATGCTGTTTCTGAAACTTTAAAACGCAGCCAGTTAAGCGTTACCGACAGCCGGAAAAAAATACTGGAATTTTTTCATCATTCCGATGGGGCGCTGGCGCATGCTGATATAGAAAGGCTGTCTGGCGACCAGTTTGACAGGGTTACTATTTACCGCACACTGCAAACTTTTGTGGAGAAAGGTATTATACATTCTATACCCACTGCCGATAATTCCGTACGCTATGCCCTTTGTAAAGAGGCGTGTGGTGCAGGCCACCACCACGATAACCATGTGCATTTTGTATGCGATGCCTGTGGTAATACCTTTTGCCTGGCACATGTAACCATTCCCGCAGTGGAGTTACCCAATGGTTTTAAAGGCAAACAAACCGATGTTATTATAAGCGGCATTTGTAACAAGTGTGGCAATTGATATTGAACGCTACAAACCGATAGCCGATTGGTAAAATGGTTTTGCTGAATTATGATATGGGGTTTGCAACTATTATTCCTCCTGCCACTCACCGGCACCCATCCTTAGTACTTCATATTGTTCTTTGGTGCAGTCTACTACGGTAGAGGGTACCATTCCGCCTGGCCCGCCATCAATAACAATGTCAACAAGGTTTTGAAAATTTTCATACATCAGTTCCGGGTCGGTATATTCTTCTACCATTTCCCCCGGCAGCGATGCTGATAATATGGGGTGTGCAAGTTCGTGAACAATGGCCCTGGCGATATTATTGTCTGGCACGCGCAGCCCAATGGTACTTTTACGGCTTTGCAATATTTTGGGTACTTCTTTACTGGCAGGCAAAATAAAGGTATAGGCCCCAGGCAGGTAACTTTTTAAAAGCCTGTAAAGTGGTGTGGAGATGCTTTTGGTGTATTTGCTTAAATCACTAAGGTCGTAACAAACAAAGCTTAGCTGCGCTTTTTGTGGGTCAACCTGCTTAATACGGCAAATACGCTCCACCGCTTTATGCTGAAAAATATCGCACCCCAGCCCATAAATCGTATCGGTAGGGTATATTATTACGCCACCGTCAAGCAGGCATTCCGCAACCGTTTTAATGTGGCGTACATTGGGGTTATCTGGATGTATGTGTAACAGCATTATTACTGCAAAAGTAACACTAAATGTTGCTGTAACCCCTGCTATCTGTTTTTAGCCGTACAGTAGTGCTATTGCATTGTTTACTATACAGGGTAAGCGATGCGTATAGAATTATAATAGGTTGTATATAAGGGAGGCACTATCTTTTTATACCGTACCCAAAAAATATCCTCTGCCGGGCTTATTGGTAAGCGGCGGCAGAGGATAAAATATGATTCGAGCCTATTGGGTGTGGTTATACTTTGGGCAAAGTATAGCCGTTATGGTACTCCTTGGCCAGGTATTTATTGGCTTCCACATCTGTAAACTTGCTGGTTGCGCCATTCCAGTACAGTTTTTTACCCACTTCGTAGGCAATATTACCCATTTGGCAAACAGTGGCTACGTGTGCGCCCGCCTGTATGGGTGCTTTAAGGTCTTCAAACTTTCTCGATTTAATTACTTCTGCAAAGTTTTTGGCATGCAGCAACAGCCCTTCGTCGGAGCGTAGCTGGCGCGGCACAGCCTCCATTTTATCTTTGCCATTGTCTTTTTCCGGTATTACTTCCCACCCGCCACGGTCAACTACCAGGGTGCCATTGTTGCCAATAAAAGCAATACCATGGTCGCGGCCGTAAGGCCCGCCGTTAATACCGGTGGCATGCTCCCACAGCACATTAAACCCATCAAATTCATAAACGGTTTGCAATGTGTCTGGCCATTCTTCGGCATCATCAGGGTAGGCAAATTTTCCGCCCGAAGCCATAATGCTTTTAGGCAAAGGGGCATTCATGCCAAGCAGTGCATAATCAATAAGGTGTACACCCCAGTCTGTCATCAGGCCGCCCGCATAGTCGTGAAACCAACGGAAGTTAAAATGAAACCGGTTAGGGTTAAACGGCCTTGTTGGTGCAGGGCCAAGCCATGTTTTATAATCAACGCCTGCTGGCGGGGTGCCGTCTGGTTTTTTGGGTATGGAGTGCATCCAGCCCTGGTATGCCCAGGCCTTTACCAGCCTTACCTGCCCCAGTTTGCCTGAGCGTACAAAATCAACCGCATCTGCAAAATGCTTTTGGCTGCGCTGCCATTGGCCCACCTGCACAGCGCGCTTGTATTTTTGTTGTGCGGCCACCATTACTTCGCACTCTGCAATGGAGTTGCCGGCGGGTTTTTCAACATACACATCTTTACCTGCTTCGCAGGCATCAACCATTATTTTGCAATGCCAATGGTCTGGTGTACCTATTACAACGGCATCAATGTTTTTATCATCCAATACTTTTCTATAATCGCCATAGGTGTTGGCCACCTTTATATTTTGTTTGCCCAGTTCGGCCAGGCGGGTGTCAATTACATTTTTATCAACATCGCAAAGCGCTACCAGGTTAATTTCCGGGTTTTTCATAAGGGCTGTAATGTCTGCCCATCCCATTCCGTTAATACCAATAGCAGCAACATTAATTTTATCGCTTGCTGCCACACGGCTTTTCATAGCAAATAAATCGGCGGGAAGCATTGCAGCCAACCCCGCACCAGCAAGATAAGTGGAGGACGACTGAAGGAACGCTCTTCTTTTCATACAGCATTTTATTTTAGAGTTATAAATATAACCTGGAAAAGTAAAATTGACATTTAAATGTAGAATATCTTTTTAAGAACATCTTTAATAAGTTTATTTTTAGCAGAAGCTATCGGTATATTTAACACAGATGTTAATGCAAACAACACCCGCCATGAATGAGGAACTTTGGCAGAGGATTTTGAACTTCAACCCCGACCAGCCTTTAGCCGAATATGGCTTTTCTGTAAGGCTTGCCAGCGAAAATGGCTGGACTGCCAACTTTACCCGTAAAGCCCTGCTGGAATATAAAAAGTTTATTTACCTGGCAGCTACGGCTGAGCAAATGGTATCTCCTTCGCAAATTGTAGATATTGTTTGGCACCAGCATTTAATTTTTACAAAATCGTATGCAGAACTGTGCGCGATAGCCGGTAAAAATATTCAGCACGTACCCTCCACCCACAGCAAGGAAGATAGTGTTAGATTAAGACAGGCAAGAATAAGAACAAAGCAATTATACAATGATGCTTTTGGAGAGCAACCTAAGGATATTTGGGATTACGATGATATGCTGGCACCTTTAGCATTGCAAGTGTTTACACAGAAAGCGAACAGCTATATTGTTGCAGGTGTTTTTTTGTTTTTGTTATTAAGTTGGCCTTTTTATAATTTGCTGCAGCCTGTTTACCTGCATATTAACAACCCATTTTTTGTGTATGGGTACATAGCTTTATTTGTTTTAGCGTTTGGTTTGTTGGAAGTGTATAACCGAACATACCTGCAAAAGCTGGTTGGGGCATGGCAGCCTTGTGCGTTTATATACGATTTAACGCCGTTGGAACTGGTTTGCCTTAAAACTGGCAAACTTGCCAATGTTATACACAGCATTGTGAACGAGCTGATTAAGAACGGACGCATTGTATTTGACACAAAGAACACCCTGCAACTAAATGATAACAGTAAGGCCCATGATATTGAGAGCTTTGCCGTGCTGGATGCCGTAAAGGGCTTACAGCCAGTGTATTACCCGGTTTTGCTGGGGCAGCTGGTGCAAAAACCGGTTTTTGTAAATATTGCAAAATGTATGGGGGCATTTAAAAGGCATGTAAAGCAGTCAAAGCCAATGGCGCGTCTGTTTTGTTTAAATTTTGTTGTGCTTATGCTGTTGCTGGAAGCTGGTTTTGTAAGAATTTTAACCGGACTGGTGCGAAACAAGCCAGTAGATTTTATTACACTAACTGTAATGGTGGCAGCTATGCTTACGGCTGCGTTTTTATGGCGTACTGTAAACCTGGCGTTCAGCTACACCATTCCAGCTTTGTATAAAACCACAATATTACCAGCAAAAGGGCAGGTTAGTGGTTGGGATTGGGAATACTTTTTGGCTGGTGAGGCAGTATTTTTAAGTGTTTTTTTGCCGCTGGTTAACACAGCTAATAACAGCAGCAGTTCTGCTGGTGGATGCGGAAGCTCCTGCGGGAGCGGTGGCTGCGGGGGAGGAGGGGGCTGCGGTGGTTGTGGTGGCGGTTAGTAACACATGTTTGGCATGCTATTTTGATGTGTCGTACTGAAATAGCTTTACACTTTAGTTAGATAATCCTGGCTTTATTTTACAAGACGGAAGGCTGATTTTTAAAGTTTAGCCTTAGTGCTTTTTTGCTGTTTTTTATAATACAGGCAAATGTCTTGCAATCCACATTCAGCACATTTTGGGTTGCGCGCCAGGCAAACATACCTGCCGTGCAGTATAAGCAGGTGGTGCGCTTTGTGTACAAGCTCGGTAGGAATGTGTTTAATCAACTGCTTTTCGGCGGCCAAAACCGTTTTGGCATTTTTTGTAAGCCCCAGGCGGGCCGACACCCTGAAGACATGCGTATCAACAGCCATATTGGGCTGCTCATCAATAACCGATGTTATTACATTAGCTGTTTTACGCCCAACCCCCGGTAGTTTTACCAGTTCTTCAACCGTCATGGGTATGTTGCCGCCAAATTGGTTTACCACCATGTTGGCCATGCCTATAAGGTGTTTTGTTTTATTGTTGGGGTACGATATGCTTTTGATATAAGGGAAAAGTTCCTCAAAAGTGGCTGTAGCAAGTGCTTGCGCGGTGGGCCATTTGGCAAAAATAGCCGGGGTGGTAAGGTTAACGCGCTTATCGGTACACTGGGCAGATAGTATTACCGCTACCAGTAACTGAAATGGGTTATCGTAAACAAGTTCAGTTTCAGCAAAAGGTATCTGCTCACTTAAATAGTTAAGCACGGTGCTGTATCGTTCCTTAATTGTCATGTAACGAAAGTAGCATAAAAAGTTACAGGCAATGTGTGCAGGGGGTGTTAATCAGGTCTCAAGCGTGTAAAAAAACTACAGGGTTAGTTATAACAAAGCATTGTAAACGGTAACATTAATGGTATGCCAACGGTTAGGTTGTATAAACTTGTAAATAGCTGTTTACGCGCCTTTTATCCAAAGGTATTCAATGGTTTGGCTGCGCGCTGTGGTGGTTTCTGCCGTGTTTGTGGCATATTCCATTATGGCTTCTATGGTTTGGCTGCGTGGCCCTTGCAGCTTTAATTTATCCAGGCTGCGCCCAGACTCTTTTAATACCTGTAATTTTTCCCTCAACGCCCAGTTGTTTTGTAACTCCTGTTCTATGGCGGTTTTTTCACGGTCACTCATTTCATTATACATATAAAGTAAAAGGTCTTCTGTAGTAAAATTGGGCATGGCATAGTAATATAAAATAAAATAATATTTTATTTCATAGTATACGGGATGTTTTCTTGGCCGCAGGCGGTGTAGTAATATTAAACGCCCCTGTTTACAGAATATTGCGAAAAAGATTATTTTTTTTCGCCGGTAGTGGTGGTGTCAACAATAAAAATGTCTTCATTGTCTTTTTTCATCTGGTAATTTTCCCGCGCATATTTTTCCAGGGCTTCGGGGTTGTCGCGCAGGTCGGAGAGGCTTTTTTTGGTTTTTTCAATTTCAGCCTCATAAAACTTTTTACTTTCAAGCAATTCGTTAAGCTGCTTTTTACGCTGCCTTTGTACAAAAATATCATTCCTGTCAACAAACAGCATCATTACTAAAAAAACGGTTACAGCAATAATATACTTATTGCTAATAATGCGTAATATGGTTTTTACTGTTTGCATAAAAAAAGCTGGCTGATGTAAAAGTACAACATCAGCCAGCGCAATATCAAAAAAATCTGGTTATTGTTTGTCAAAAAAACTTTCAACCACTGTAACGGCTCTGCTCATTATGGTTGTTATAGCAGTATGCGCCGGGGTTGATAAAAGCTTATTTACCAAATTTAAACTTGCCTTTAGGGTAAATACCGCCACTGCCTAAAGCTTCTTCTATGCGGATAAGCTGGTTGTACTTGGCCATACGGTCGGTACGGCTGGCAGAACCTGTTTTAATCTGGCCGCAGTTAAGGGCAACTGCAAGGTCGGCAATGGTTGTATCTTCTGTTTCGCCGCTGCGGTGGCTCATAATGGTAGTGTAGCCATTGGTTTGTGCAAGCTGCACAGCGTTAATGGTTTCGGTAACAGTACCTATCTGGTTAACTTTAATCAGAATGCTGTTTGCAACGCCATTGTCAATACCACGCTGTAAAATTTTGGTGTTGGTAACAAAAAGGTCATCGCCCACCAGCTGAACTTTGTGGCCAATAGCATCTGTTAATTTTTTCCAGCCATCCCAATCTTCTTCGGCCATACCGTCTTCAATAGAGATGATGGGGTATTTGTTTGCCCATGTTGTCCAGTAATCAACCATTTCATCGCTGCTGATTACTTTCTGGCTGCTCTTATAAAATTTGTAGTTGCCATCTTTGTACATTTCGCTGCTGGCAGCGTCCAGTGCAATACCAATTTGCTCGCCTACTTTGTAACCGGCAGCCTCAATGGCCAGCAATACGGTTTCAATAGCTTCTTCGTTGCTCTGTATATCTGGGGCAAAACCACCTTCATCACCAACATTGGTGCTGTAGCCCTTTTTCTTCAGCACTTTCTTCAGTTCATGAAAAATTTCCACACCCCAGCGCAGGCCTTCGCTAAAAGTATCTGCGCCTACAGGTACAATCATGTATTCCTGGTAATCAATTTTGTTATCGGCATGTACACCACCATTTAAAATGTTCATTAATGGTATAGGCAGTACAGTTGCGTTTACACCACCCAGGTAGCGGTACAGGGGCAGGTTGCTTTCCTGCGCAGCAGCTTTTGCCACAGCCATACTAACAGCCAGCATGGCGTTAGCGCCAAGTTTGCCTTTATTGTCTGTGCCATCAAGCTCAATCAGCTGGGCATCAATGCCTGTTTGGTCGTTTACGTGCCAGCCAATCAGTTGGTCGGCTATAATATCATTTACATTGTCAACGGCTTTCAAAACACCTTTACCGCCATAAACAGCTTTATCGCCATCGCGCAGTTCAACGGCTTCGTGAATACCGGTTGAGGCACCGCTTGGTACCGCAGCGCGGCCTAATTTACCATCTTCGGTGGTAACATCAACTTCAACGGTGGGGTTACCACGGCTGTCTAAAATTTGGCGGGCGTGAATTTCGGCAATGTAGCTCATAACAATGTTTTACGGTTTTGTGTTTGTTGTTGGTTTAGCCGGGGCTATGCTGGTGCTGCGTTGCGGAAGAAAAATATTATTCATCTTCCGGTGTTGGCGGGCTACCCTTACCGGGCTAAATTTTTGCAAAGAAACGTTGTTTGTTTCAAGTGGAAAAATGAGAAATTTAAGAAAAGAGCATTTAAGGCCTTATTATTGTACCCGGTGCTGATG
>CAZRDD010000043.1:0-17468 GCA_964598675.1 uncultured Parafilimonas sp. | reverse complement strand
ACACTCTGGTTTAAGTATTTCAATAACAGCATCAAAAGCGCTTTTCTCCAGCATAATGGCACCAAGCACAGCTTCCTCCAGCTCCTTTGCCTGTGGCGGAATTTTGCCATACGCCATACTGGTGAGGTCTATGGCCGGTTTCCGCCTGTTCTTCCTGTCTTTACTGTTATAGTTTGCAATTTCCATTGGTTAATTTTTCTTAGCGCATTATTAATGTTCACCGTTAATGTACCCTTTCCCGGCTTCATCAGCGACAAGCCCATTTACAAATAAAATGCGCTGTTTAATACAAAGGGGGAACGAATATAGCGGGCGGACCGTTGCTGAAAAAACTTTTCCGCATTTATTATTTATGCAACTGCACTGCACATGGTTTTCCACAGGTTTTAACGGTTATTAACGCGCATTTGTACACTTCTCCACAATTTAAAAAAGTTTTCACCCCTGCGCAATTAATAATCCACACCTGGTGTGAAGAAAGATTTTTACCTGAAAAAAGGCGGTGCACCCCCTTTTTTTGTAACACTATTTATTACCAGAAACTTGTATTTTTAATCAGGTTTGGGGATAATATAAGGTGCTTTTTGTAAAAGCAGTTACAGGGCTTCTATACTTAAAAGCCTGCCCCTCAATAAACTCTGCTGGCTTGTGGCTTTATAAAATATTGTTAACCCTTTTATCCTGGCCCTGCATATCATTCTTAAATACCGTTAATCACAAAACCGCCGTTTTACTGCCTCATACGGCCGGAAACAGTTTTCCCCTTCGCCAAAAAACATTAGATTTATCCGCTATTTATTACTGTTAACACACATAAGACTATCATGAGAAAAATGACTATGCTGCTGCTGTGCTGCCTTACCATTTTGGGGGCCACGGCGCAGGAAACTTTTCCCGTTAACGGCACCACAGACCCGCGGGAGGGCTATTACGCTTTTACTAACGCAACCATTGTAAAAGATGCCCAAACCACCCTGCAAAATGCAGTGCTTGTAATTAAGCAAGGCAAAATTGTAAGCGCGGGCACCAATGTAGCCGTACCAAAAGAGGCTGTAGTAATTGACCTGAAGGGTAAGTACATCTACCCATCTTTTATTGACCTTTACAGCGATTATGGCGTTGCCCCGCAAGCATCGAAGGGAGGGCGTGGTGGGTTTCAAAACATCAGGAATACCGAAGGCGCTTTTGGCTGGAACGAAGCCATAAGGCCCGAAACGGATGCTTCAACACTGTTTAACACCAACGAAAGCCGCGCAAAAGACCTGCGTTCCGCTGGTTTTGGCACCGTGCTTACCCACCAGCAGGATGGTATTGCCCGTGGCACCGGGGCACTGGTGATGTTGG
This sequence comes from uncultured Parafilimonas sp., assembly GCA_964598675.1. Taxonomy (GTDB): domain Bacteria; phylum Bacteroidota; class Bacteroidia; order Chitinophagales; family Chitinophagaceae; genus JABDFW01. The sequence goes on along the minus strand of CAZRDD010000043.1, from coordinate 16,124 downwards.
GCAGCGACAGGGAGAACCTTAACCTGCTGAAAGACAAGGCCGCTGCTTTTTACTCGCTTAACAAAGGCAGTTCCACGCAGGATTACCCCAATTCGCTTATGGGCAGCATTGCCCTGTTAAGGCAAACGTATTTAGATGGCCAATGGTATAAAAACCGCCCGGCAACCGAAGGCACCAACCTTAGCCTGCAGGCCTGGAACGATAACCAAAACCTGCCACAGATATTTGAAGGCGGCGACAAATGGAACGACCTGAGGGGTGATAAAGTAGGCGATGAGTTTGGCGTACAATATATTATTAAGGGCGGCGGTAACGAATACCAGCGTATTGATGAAATAAAAGCCACCAAAGCAGCATTTATAATACCAGTTGCTTTTCCGCAGGTACTTGATGTAGAAGACCCCAACGATGCTCGCCTGGTAGCGTTAAGCGCCATGAAGCATTGGGAGCTTGCCCCTACCGAACCTGCCGCATTTGAAAAAGCAGGCATCACCTTTACCCTGACCACTGCCGACCTGAAAGATGCGGGCGATTTTTTAAGCAACCTGCGCACTGCCATTAAAAACGGGCTGAGTGAGGCCAAAGCGCTGGAAGCACTTACACAAACACCTGCCAGCCTAATTGGCGTGTACGATAAAGTGGGTAGCCTTGATGCTGGTAAAATTGCCAATTTTATTATTACCAGCGGCCCTGTGTTTAACGAGAAAACAGTGTTTTATCAAAACTGGGTATCTGGCCAGCAATACACCATTAGCGATAAAGGCTGGGACGACCTGCGCGGTAACTATACCCTTACCATAAAACAAAACGGGCAGAGCAAAGAATATGCGGTTGAAATAAAAGGCACCCCTGATAAACTTTCAGCAAGTTTGAAAGCTGCGGGCGACACCATAAAAACTGATGTTACCTTAGGCATAAATGGCAAAGCTGCTAAACTTACCTGGAGCGCTAAAGCAGACAGCAGCAAGCTTAACAGCCTTAGCGGTGTTATTAACGATAAAGTATTTGCCGGTACCGGCTACAGCAGCACCGGCGCTTTGGTTAGCTGGAACATGTTGTACACATCGGCTTACGTTGAAAAACCCGACACCGCTAAAAAAGCGGACAAGGAAACGGCTGTTATTAAAAGCAAGGTAACCTACCCTTTTAATGGCTTTGGGTGGACGGAAGCCCCTAAACAGGAAGACATTTTGATAAAGAATGTAACCGTTTGGACAAACGAAAAAGACGGCGAACTGCCAAATACGGATGTATTGATAAAAGGTGGCAAAATTACGGCCATCGGCAAAAACCTTTCCGCTGGTGCAGCCAAAGTAATTGACGGTACAGGCAAACACCTTTCCGCAGGCATTATTGATGAACACTCCCACATTGCGGCCAACGGCGGTATTAACGAATGCTCGCAATCAGTAACCGCAGAAGTGCGCATTGCTGATGTTATTTACCCTGACGATATTCAAATTTACAGGCAACTGGCGGGCGGTGTTACCAGCAGCCACATACTGCATGGCAGTTGTAATACTATTGGCGGCCAAACACAGCTTATTAAACTGCGCTGGGGCCACAACGCAGAAGATATGAAGTTTGCCAACTGGGACCCCTTTATAAAATTCGCCCTGGGCGAAAACGTAAAACGCTCTTACGGCTCGTACAACAACCGTTTTCCTGATACCCGCATGGGTGTTGAGCAGGTGCTGGCCGACGAGTTTCAGCGTGCGAAAGACTACCAGTTGCTGGGTGCAGGCAAACGCAGGGACCTTGAACTGGATGCCATTTCCGAAATACTTAACCGCAAAAGGTTTATTACCTGCCACAGCTATGTGCAAAGCGAAATTAATATGCTGATGCACATTGGCGATAAATACGGCTTTAAAGTAAACACCTTTACACACATACTGGAAGGTTACAAAGTAGCAGATAAAATGAAAGCGCACGGCGCAGCCGCCTCTACCTTCAGCGATTGGTGGGCTTACAAAAGCGAGGTACAGGATGCCATACCTTACAACGCAGCCATTATGCACAATGTAGGCCTGGTGGTAGCCATAAACAGCGATGATGCTGAACAGGCCCGCAGGCTTAACCAGGAAGCCGCCAAAACAGTAAAATATGGTAACATAAGCGAGGAAGAAGCCCTTAAAATGTGTACCCTTAACCCTGCTACCATGCTGCATGTAGCCGACAGAACCGGCAGTATTAAAGTGGGCAAAGATGCCGATGTGGTTTTATGGAGTGATAACCCGCTGAGCATTTACGCCAGGGCAGAAAAAACAATTGTAGACGGAACCGTATACTTTGACCTTGAGAAAGATTCAGTATTACGCGCCGAAATAGCTGCCGAAAGAAGCAGGCTGATACAAAAAATGATCAGTGAGAAAAAGAAAGGCGCTAAAACCTCCGCAGCAGAAGCTACCATTGACGAACTGAATGAGTGCGAGATTGATGCACATATTCAAAGAAACGTTTTGTTGAAGGGGCAATAACAGTTTGAAAGTTTGACTGTTTGAAAGGTTCAAATTCAGGGTTTCACAAGTTCATGTGTTTTAAAGTGGCCCAAAAAATATTTAAATCATAAAAAATGAAAAAAATAATTTCAGGTTTCGTATTGCTGGCCTTTGCAGTAACAGGCCAGGGGCAGGAAACCATCTACCCTGCACCAGCACAAACGCAAACCATCGCACTGGTGCATGGCACTATACACACGGGTACAGGCGAAATAATTGAGGATGGTATCGTAGTAATATCCGGCGGCAAAGTGGTAAACGTTGGCAAATACACAGCCATTGCCGATGCAAAAATTATTGATTGCAGTGGCAAACAGGTTTACCCAGGGCTTATTACCCCCGTTACCGACCTTGGCCTGAACGAAATTAATGCGGTACGCTCCACGCAGGACAACTATGAACTGGGCGAAAACAACCGCAATATCCGGTCGCTTATTGCTTACAATACCGACTCCAAGGTTATTAACACCCTGCGCAGCAATGGTATATTGCTGGCTAACATAGTACCCAATGGGGGTATTATAAGCGGGGCCTCTTCTGTGGTGCAGCTGGATGCCTGGAACTGGGAAGATGCAGCCTACAAAACAGATGGCGGCATACATTTTCGCATGCCGAGCTTAGCCAATATTCCCGCCCGCTATGGCGGCGGTGGCAGCGATGCCCTTAAAGCAGCCAATGAGCGTATTGAAAAAATAAGAAGCTTTTTGCGCGAAGCAAAAGCCTACTACACCGAAGCCAAACACGAACATACCAATGTAAAATTTGAAGCAGTGAAGGGCTTGTTCGACCAGTCTAAAACATTTTTTGTACACTGCGAACTGGTTAAGGAAATGCTTGTGGCGGTATCGTTTGCCAAGGAGTTTAACTTCCGTACCGTAATCGTAGGCGGTACCGATAGCTGGCTGATTACCGATTACCTGAAAGAAAACAACATTGCCGTTATACTTGACGAAATGCACAGCCTGCCCGTTACACAGGATGATGATGTAAACCTGCCCTACAAAACACCTTACCTGCTGCAACAGGCTGGCGTACTGTTCGCCATATCCGACACGCATGGCGAAAGCCGTGGCCGCAACCTGATGTTTAATGCAGGTACAGCCTCTGCATGGGGATTAACCAAAGAGCAGGCCCTGCAGGCCATTACCCTTAATGCCGCTAAAATACTGGGGGTAGATGCTACTACCGGCTCCATTGAAAAAGGCAAAGACGGTAACATTGTAGTAAGCGATGGCGATATTCTTGATATGAAAAGCAGCAAAGTGGTATACGCTTTTATACAAGGCAGGCAAATAAACCTGGACGACAAGCACAAACAGCTTAACGAGAAGTTTAAATACAAGTATGGTTTGAAGTAGGGATATTAAACCTCAAAAACGACAAAGCTAAATACAACAAAAAGGGAAGTCATCCTTACAAAAGATGTCTTCCCTTTTTTATTTTCTTCAATCGTAAGGCGAAAAAACCAGGCACTGCTTTCTCTTAAAGCCCGCCCTTTTCCTTCTCCGCAATCATCTCTTTAACCTTTTGCATTTTAATATCTACCCCCTTTTTAATGGCCAGGGCAGAGGGGCCTATAAAAATATCGGGGATGATGCCCCTGCCGTTTTTAATGCGCGTTGAATCGTTTACAATACGGTACACCGGCAGGCTTATTTCCAAATGGCTGTTAGGCAGTATAATATTGGGCAGGTGTACGGAAGAGTTACCGTAATTACCGCCGCCTGTTTCTTCCCCCAATACAGTAACATTTTGCTGGCCTTTTATGTGCGATACAAACATACTCGCCGCCGAAAAGGTAAAGCCGCCCTGTAAAACATATACCTGCCCATTAAAATGCAGGTTTGTTTTAGGGTGGTAAACATGGTGTTCAAGGTAGCCAAAATGGTAACGGCCATCTCCCTTCTTTTTGGCCGTGAACAGCATAATGGCTTTATACACCCATGCAGGGTGAATATAACGGCTGTAAAAAAAGCCATGGTGCAGGGCCGCCACGGTATCGGCCATGGTAAAAGGATGCTGAATAATATAACGGGTAAGGTTTGCGCTTACGCCAATATTTCCGCCGCCGTTTTCGCGAAGGTCAATAACAAGGTTAGAGGCCCCTGTATCTTTTATAGCGGCAAAGCTTCTGTGAAAAAGCCTGCGCAGGCCCGACCCCGAAAAAGTTGTCAGCCGTAAAAATGCCGTATGGGTACTGCTGTCGAAGGTAAGTACGTTGGTGTTACGCCTTCGGGCAGCTTTAATTTGTTTGCGCGTTGGTTTAGGAAAAGGGATATTGCTGCCAATGTGATTTTTTGAGGTATCCTCCGCAGGCCTGAAGCTTTTTATAAAGCCCATTCTTACTACCCCAAGGCTGTCTACATAGGTAATAGTATTATTATCCCTTAAGCCAAATGCCAGGTTATAAAAAAGCGGAAAATAAACGCTTACAAGCTGGTATTTAAAATTATCAGAGTATCCATCGGTACTGATAAGCTGAAACATAGAATCAAGTATCGCCCGGTTAGTAACCCCGTTTATAGAAGTGATGACAGTACCCCTTTTAAACACTGTATCCGTTTTAATAAGGCTGCCGGTTACAACAAAGCTATCGGCCCAGGCTTTTATACCCAATGGAAACTGGGGCTGCTTATGTACCGAAAAATAATGCGCATACTCCCTGGAGGCCCTTACTGCCGTGTGCCCACACCGTATTTTTGATACCACCCTTGCAATCCTGTTTCTAAATTGCCGCTCCGTAAGGGAGTCCGTAATACCGTTAATGGTTTCATCAAAATACTGGTCTAAGCTGTCTTTTGGGGTGTACCAGTACAGGCTGGGGTGGTTGGCCTCCAATACTTTTCGCAGTATGGTGGCATCTTCCCGCAGTTTGCCGGGGGCCATTTTATTGGCCGGGCTGTAATCTGGTCTTGTAGCCGTACAGGAAGCCAGGCCCACCGCCAGGCAACAAAACCAGTATAATTTTTTTGCGCTTTTCAGCAGGTTACTACGTTTTTTATATTGCTGCAACTTCATGGTGTTTTCTAACATTAGCCTGCCGCACAACCCTGCATTGCTACTTAAAGGCGTTCCAGCCCTGGGCCGTTATATCGAATGTATTGCCGCCCTTGCTCAAAAACTTTGTGCCTTCTTCCAGCGGGGCCATGTACCCAATAACGCTTATTTCCTCGCTTAAAACAATCTTATCATAATCTTCCTGCTTCACGGTAAATATCAGTTCATAGTCCTCACCACCGTTAAGGGCGCAAACGGTAGGGTCTAACCCAAATTTAAAAGCGGCCTTCCTTGCCAGGTCGGCAATCGGCAGTTTTTCCTCGTACAGGCGGCAACCTAAATTGCTCTGCCTGCATATATGCAAAATTTCGCTGCTTATGCCATCGCTAACATCCATCATGGCTGTTGGGGTAATATGATTCTGCTCAAAAAACTCAATAATATCCTTACGGGCCTCTGGCTTAAGCAGCCTGCCTACAATGTAATCTTCGTTCTCCAGGTCTGGCTGCACCTGCGGATTTTCTAAATATATCTTTTTTTCCCTTTCCAGCAAAGTAAGTCCCAAAAAAGCCCCCCCTAACTCTCCGCTAACACAAATAAGGTCGCCCGCGTTGGCGGTGCTACGCTTCACAAATTTATTGGGCGCTACTTCACCAATGGCCGTGCAGGAAATAACAAACCCTTTTAGCGATGCAGAGGTATCGCCCCCCACCAGGTCAACATTATATTTTTCGCAGGCAGCATACACCCCTTCGTAAAATTCATCAAGCGCCTCTACGCTAAACCTGTTGCTCATGGCAATGCTCACCGTAATTTGGGTGGGGTGTGCATTCATTGCATACACATCGCTAAGGTTAACAATTACCGCTTTATAGCCCAGGTGTTTTAAAGGGGTGTACATAAGGTCAAAATGCACCCCTTCCACCAACAAATCGGTTGTTATAACGGTTTGCTTACCAAAATGGTCAATCACCGCCGCATCATCGCCCACCGTTACAATGGTAGATGCATTCTTTATTTCAAAGTTGCGCGTTAAATGCTCTATCAACCCAAACTCTCCCATGGAGGAGATTTCTGTTCTGTTTTCCATAATTAAAAGTACGATTTACGAAGTACGAAGTACGAACTTAAAAGCCCAGGTTTAAAGTACGATTTACGAGGTACGAAGTACGGACCCCGGAAACCTGAGGATGCAAAATACACCAGATCAGAAGTACTACGTACCAATTAAAAATCTGCAAAATTGTAGTGCCTGTGTATTAAAATAAAAAAACTCAACTTTAAAACATTGCTAAATAAGCATAGTTTTTCACTCTTTATCTTTTTCCAAACTGTTTAATTTCCACCTTACAGTATTTATTGAAGCCACAATTATTTTTAAAATCTCTGTTCCTTCATTTATTAATTTCAACAGCTCATCTTTAAAATCAGGGTTAAATTCTAAAAGTAACTCCGAAAAATAAATACTCTCATCTGCTTCCTCCTCCACTATTTTCAACTTATTAATAAAATCTGCGTTCGATTTTGCTCTTCTTGCGGCCCTATAATTTGCCCCTATAGAAGAAGAACATCTTACAAGTTGATTTATATACGCCAGATTAACCACCGTTCTAGGCAACACGGCAACGAGTTTTCCCACACTTACCGCATAAGTGAATGTTCTTATTTTAAGGTCTGTCATGTTTAAGGTATAACAAAAGAACAACAAAAATATACTGGTAAGTAACGCTTTGTAGTACAACCCGTTTGACAAACCACCAGTGCGGTTCGTTCTTTGTACTTCTAAACTTGTACTTTGTACTTACCCATTATGTATCCACTTCAGCAACTCATCGTGTATTTTGCCGTTGGTGGCCACTATGCCCGGCTGGTAAGGGTTATAGTAATCCCCTTTCAGGTCGGTTACTTTACCACCGGCTTCTTCTACAATTAAAAAACCTGCTGCACTGTCCCACGCCTGTAATTTGTGCTCATAAAACCCATCAAACCGCCCTGCAGCCACGTAGCAAAGGTCAATGGCGGCACTGCCTAAACGGCGCACGGGTACACCGCTTTTTATGAGACGGCCAAACACTTCAAGCGGGCCATTAGGCATTTCTAAATAAGTATAAGGAAAGCCAGTGGCAAGGCAACTGGTGCCCACTTCGGTTTTATTGCTTACGTGAATAATCTGGTCGTTAAGGGTGGCACCATAGCCACGTTGTGCAAAAAACAACTCATTAATAAATGGGTTATACACCGCGCCAACTTCCATTTTTCCGTCTACTTCAACGGCAATACTTACGCAGCACATAGGTATGCTGTTGGCATAATTAATGGTGCCATCAATGGGGTCAATTATCCATTTGTACACGGAGTCCTGCACTATTTCGCCCGCTTCTTCGCTTAAAATGTAATGGTCGGGGTAATCGCTTTTGATAATTTCTATAATAGCGCGCTCGCTTTTGTGGTCAATTTCGGTAACAAGGTTATTAATACCTTCTTTATTGCTGATGGAGAAGGGCCGGTTAAAATTTTCTTTTAGAATAATGGCGGCAGCTTCCGCAGCTTTTAATAGAGTTTGTTTAAGCATGCGCAAAATTAGCGTTCAGGGCAGTTAAACGGTAATTATTTTAATAAAAACAGTGTTACAATTATTTAGTGCAGCAAATACAACCAAGCCAGGTACCAGGGCTTTCGTCGCAATTCTGCAGGGTTAACACCGCCGCAGCCACCAAAAACTACCCTAACACGCCCCGGCACTATTGATTTTCAATATTATAGATTAAAATACCCCTGCCTTTTATACCTGCCGGTAACCGGTGTTATATTTTGCAGGCACAAAATTTGGAGGGAGGTATTAATTTTGTAGCTTTATGTTAAACGATAAATAACGTTACTACCTAATTAGTGTTAGTTTTGCAAACAACTAAAATACATGCTATAGATGGCATTATTTGATATAAAATTACCCATTCGTGTAGCAAAAGCTTTACGGTTGCCTCAAAATAACCCACGCAGGCAACAATTGCAGGTACTTAAAAAGCTGCTGCGTAAAGCACGTTTTACCGAATTTGGACAGGAATACCGTTTTGACGAAATACTGATGTGCAAAAACCCAGGAAAGAAATTTCAGGAGGTAGTGCCATCGTACAACTACAGCAGCATATATAAACAATGGTGGTACAGAACACTGGAGGGCATACCAGATGTGTGCTGGCCCGGCAGAATAAAGTATTACGCACTTAGCAGCGGCACCAGCGAGGCTTCCAGCAAATACATACCTATTACCAACGATTTACTGAAAGGCAACCGCGTTGTTATGATAAAACAACTGCTTAGCCTGCGTACTTACCAGGATATTCCGGTAAAATCAATAGGCAAAGGCTGGTTAATGATTGGCGGCAGCACAGCCCTTCAAAAAGGTGGCGGCTATTACGCTGGCGACCTTAGCGGCATTACCGCCAAAAAAGCACCCTTTTGGTTTCAGCCATTTTATAAGCCAGGCAGAAAAATTGCCAAGGTTAGAGACTGGGATACCAAGCTGGAGGAAATTGTAGAAAAAGCCCCCGAATGGGATATTGGTTTTGTGGTAGGTGTACCCGCCTGGATACAACTGGTTATGGAGAAAATAATTGAGCGCTATAAGCTTAATAATATTCATGAACTATGGCCAAACCTTGCCTTTTATGTGCATGGCGGCGTAAGCTTTGAACCATATAAAAAAGGCTTTGAAAAACTGTTGGGCAAGCCCCTTACCTATATTGAAACCTATTTGGCCAGCGAAGGATTTATAGCCTACCAGAGCAGGCAAAACAGCACAGGTATGCGGCTGGTTACCAACGAACACATATTTTTTGAGTTTGTGCCTTTTAACCACAAAAATTTTGATGCCAATGGAGATTTAACCGCAAACCATGAGGCATTTATGATACACGAAGTGGAAGAGGGTATAGACTATGCCATTTTGCTAAGCACTGCCGCCGGTGCCTGGCGTTACCTTATTGGCGATACCATACGTTTTACCAATAAAGAGCGTTGCGAAATAATTATTACGGGCCGTACCAAACACTTTTTAAGCCTTGTGGGCGAACACCTTAGTGTTGATAATATGAACAAGGCGGTACAACTGGCCAGTGAAGAACTCAACATATCCATTCCTGAGTTTACCGTTGCAGGGGTGCCTTATGGCAACTTTTTTGCACACCACTGGTACGTAGCCTGCAACGACATTGTTAATACGGAAGCACTGCGTGTAGCCATTGACCAAAAGCTAAAAGAACTGAACGATGATTACGCAGTTGAACGTGGCAGCGCCTTGAAAGAAGTGCTGTTAGATGTACTTAGCGAAGAGCAGTTTATGGAGTTTATGAAGGCTAAAGGTAAAATTGGTGGCCAGCACAAATTCCCCAGGGTATTGAAAGGCAAAATGCTTGATGACTGGAAATTGTTTTTGAAAGGTGAGCTGGTAAGTGTGTAACTGATAGCAACTAATAAAGGAGTTTGTTTTGGATATATTACAAAGCCTGCTGTTTACGTAAAAGCAAACAGCAGGCCTTTTATTAAAGATGCATAAACATTAATGTTGTACCGTAAACCCCTAATCTTCTCTTATAATACTTTTATCTTCCAGGGCCATTCGTGCAATTTCGTCCTTACGCTTAAACACAACGCCTTTATGTTGCTGCATGTAGGTTATCAATGCTGATGCAGCCTGTACCATTTGAGGTGTACCGCCTATACGATCGTGAAAGCTTATTGACATGAGCCTGCGCTTATACGCGGCTTCTGCATATAACTGGTCAAACTCCATTTTAACCTGCTCTAAAAACTGCCCTGTTGAAAAATGCCTGCCCTCTACCAATACAATATCGTTACAACGTATTGTATAAGGCACCACTGCAAAATCGCCGCCACGCACCTTTATTACAAAAGGCTCATCCCTGCTAACATCATCAATATGATATATAAAGCCAAGCTCCTTCAAAATATCCAGCGTATTATTGCCCCTGCGTAACCAGTTGGCATTGTAACCTACAGGTGTAAAGCCGGTAATTTGTTTTATTATATCCGCCCCGTCTTTAATAAAAGCCTTTTCTTCCTCGTAGGCCATGTTGTATTGTGTTAACCACTCCCTGCCATGCGCAGCAGCCTCATGGCCACGATCCGTAATTTCCCTGGCCAATGCAGGGTTCTTCAGCACTGCTGAACCTACCATGTGCGATGTTACTTTTATACCCAGTTTATCCCAGGCATCAAGCATTCGCGGCACACCCTCCTTGTAACCGTACTCATACCATGTGGCGGCAGGCAGGTCTGTAAAACCCTTTTGCATATTTTGAGGAAAAGGGCTTTCGGCATTAACAGGCTGCCCGCCTGCTTCAAACTGCATGGAAACTGAAACCACCAATCTTGACCCATCGGCCCATTTGGAAACGGCATTTTTTTGCAAATACCCGTCATCATTTTTTTGCGGTGCACCCAAAGCGCTGAAACGGCCCGCAACACCCACCGCGCCCAACAGGCCACCCTGCCTTATAAAGCTTCTTCTTGTTGGCATATCCTCTATTTTTTAAAAAGGTTATCTAATGCAAACCCATTTACTGCTGCATACTGCAACAAAACAGCAAAAAAAGCCACGTGTATCAATTGCGACGGAATAGCTTCCCAGTTTTCTACCATTGCCGTTCCAAAAATCAACAGCACCATCACCAGGCCACCGGCAATTAAGGCGGGCCTGGTAAATAACCCCGCCACAACCAACAGCCCAATAACAAACTCCGCCACGGGAAGCGCGTAACTAAAAGGCTTAATTAATACCCCAGGCAGCATCGATTTTTCAAAACTGGCCACCATCCACCGGCTGAAACCTGCCAGCTTTGGCAGCCTTACCAGGCCATGCCCCAACATGCTTGCGCCAATGGCAAGCCTTAACAGTACGTAAGAAGTTGTGTTCATATCAATTTTGTTTTACAACGCAAAATTGCTGCCGCAGCCTTACATGCACTTGTATAAAAAATGGAAATAATTGTATTTTTGAAGGAATGGAAATACGAAACTTATACAAACCATTTGAAACGGAGTTGCTGCAGTTGACAGAATACGCAGCAAGAGAGCATAAGAACACTTTTTTTGAGATGGTTTTTATATTGGAAGGCACCGGCATTCAAAAAATCAATCAACATGAAATGCCTTACAGCAGCAACAAATTGTTTTTAATATTTCCGCAGGATACACATGGGTTTGAAGTTACAACCTGCACCCGGTTTTTCTTTATACGGTTTAACCACAGTTACCTAAAAACCCAAAGCCGGGAGTGGGTACAAAAACTGGAATACATTTTTCACAACCACAGCCACTTACCGGGTTGTATTTTAAAAAATGTAGTAGATAAACCGCTGGTAAGGTCGCTTGCAGAAGCGCTGCTGCAGGAGCAGAACAATGAACACCCTCACAAAAACGAAGTAACTCAGCAACTTATCAATACTATCATCACAATAGCCGCCCGTAATATTACCCTTGCCGGTGCAACGGGGCTGCCTGTACACCTGCCGCAGAATACGGGCATGCTCAACTACATTCACCAATATATCTATCAGCCAGAAAAGCTAAAAACGGGGGCTATTGCAACATTTTTTAATATATCGCCCGCCTATGTAAGCGAATATTTTAAAGCCAAAACCGGCCAGGCCCTTAAACAATATATAAACGGCTATAAACTCAAGCTTATAGAAACGAGGCTGCATTATACCAACGCTCAAGTAAATGACATAGTAGCCGAATTTGGCTTTACCGACGCAAGCCACCTGCACAGGTTTTTTAAAAAAAACAAAGGCATAAGCCCTACCCAATACAGGCAGGCACAAATACAGCTTCCGCCAAATAAACAATAACAGCCGCCCAAGCATTATACGGCCAAAAAAGGTCTGCAGCCCTTGTTACATCCGTTTGCCGCTCATCAATTAAACCATAATACATTTTGCGCTTCGGGTATAAATAGTATTTTTGTTTTGAATGTCGCCACGCGGGTTGCATCCTCCTGCTATGGCGTTCTACACCAAATCTACCGAATATGAGCATCTAAGCCGGGCTTAGACTTTTTACGCCAGCCCACCAACACATAGCAATTTTTAAGCAGCGTAATTGCGCTTGCCTTATTATTACATTTACCCAAACAATAACAAATGACTAATTACACTCAATATACGGGTGCTAAAAAAATATTTGCATTCATAAAACAAGCACTTACCGTTGGCGAACAGGATTATACCAAAGGCAGCATACGCACCGCCGTATTACTGCTGGCCATACCCATGATATTGGAAATGATGCTTGAATCTGTTTTTGGCGTGGTTGACATATTTTTTGTTGGCCGCATTAACAACGAGGCCGTAACGGCTGTTGGCCTTACCGAATCGGTATTAACCATTGTTTACTCTATAGGCATGGGTTTAAGCATGGCAGCAACAGCACTTGTAGCAAGGCGCATTGGCGAAAAAGACAATACAGCCGCTTCAAAATCTGCCGCACAATCCATTTTGTTTGCAGTAACCATTACAGTGGTAATGAGTATTGCGGGGGTAATATTTGCCCCGCGCATACTACAACTTATGGGTGCCATACCATCGGTAGTTGCCGAAGGCGTTGTTTTTACCCGCATTATTTTTGGCGGAAGCATTTTTATTATGCTTTTGTTTCTTATCAACGGTATTTTTCGCGGCGCGGGCGATGCTTCTTTAGCCATGCGCAGCCTTTGGATAGCCAATGCCTGCAACATTATTTTATGCCCAACACTTATTAATGGCTGGGGCCCCTTCCCCAAACTGGGTATTGAAGGCGCGGCCATTGCCACCACCATTGGCAGGGGCATTGGCGTGCTATATCAATTGTACAAACTGGCAGGCAATAAAGGCGTACTGCGTATTAACATAAAACAATTTGTACCAGACTGGCATTTGCTCAAATCAATTTTCAGCATTGCATGGACAGGCACCCTTCAGTTTTTAATAGGGTCGGCAAGCTGGATTTTTTTAGCCACCATTATGGCCAAGTTTGGCGACCCCGCCATTTATGCAGGTTACCAGGTGGCCATACGTCTTATTTTGTTTTTTCTGCTGCCTGCCTGGGGCATGAGCAATGCCGTTGCCACACTTGTTGGGCAAAACTTAGGTGCTAAAGAACCTGAACGGGCAGAAAAAAGCGCCTGGAAAGCCGCCCGGTACAATGTAATTTTTATGCTGGCGGTATCTGTATTCTTTTTCTTTGGCTCAACCCCGCTGGTTGTTTTTATGAATAATAATGCAGGCGCACAGAAATATGCTATTGAAACACTGCGCACAGTAAGCCTGGGCTACATATTTTATGGCCTGGGCATGGTGATGATGAATGCATTTAATGGCGCAGGCGACACCAAAACCCCTACCATCATTAACCTTGTATGCTTTTGGGCTTTTCAAATACCCCTGGCGTATATGTTAACCAGTTATTGGAAGTTAGGCCCCCAGGGGGTGTTTACCTCTATTGTAGCAGCGGAAGTACTGGTGTGCATTATCAGCACCGCTTTGTTCATCAAAGGCAAATGGAAGAAAGTGATGGTATAATTACATATAAAACCATTTTAAAAAGAGGGGGGCGTGCTTTTCTGGCGAAAAGCACGCCCCCCTCTTTTTTTATTTACTTGAAGCAAACCTCTTTCATATTCCCATAATCATATTTTAATATAAAATATATAAATAAATACAGCAAATTTTTATAAAAAATTAAGATTAAATACACATTAAAAGTTAATTTTACTATTATTGAAAGTATTTACGAATATTTTAGAAGTTAAATAATATATATAATTTTTTATAATTTAAATTTTACACTTGGGCGCATCACTGCATTTAGATGCATTTATACTTAACAGGGTTGATAAAAAGAAACAGTACGGCTGGGCTGCACTTATTGTTTGCCTGGTATCAGCGTTTTGTTTTGCTTTTTCCCGGTATTTTACTACGGAGAGTGTAGCCTTTATACTGCTGGTTACCCTTTCGGTAATCGCCATGTTTTTTGATATTCTCCCGGTTTTGTTAACCGCCGTACTTACCGCGCTTATTTGGGATTACTTTTTTATACTGCCACGTTTTAACTTTAGGGTGGGCAATACAGAGGATAAAATAATGCTGTCAATGTATTTTATTATAGCGCTTGTAAGTGGGGTGCTTACCTTTAAAATACGACAGGTGGAGAAAATAGCCCGCAAAAAAGAGGAGAAAAACCAAACCATTAAGCTGTACAATACCCTGCTTAACAGCCTGTCGCACGAGCTTAGAACGCCTATTGCCACTATTATTGGCGCTACCGATAACCTGATGGCTGACAACCCCGGCATAAGCGAGGGTGATAAACAAAGCCTGCTAAGCGAAATATCAACCGCCTCATTACGGCTAAACAGGCAGGTGGAGAACCTGCTGAATATGTCGAGGCTGGAATCGGGCTTTATACAGCCCAAAACCACCTGGTGCGACATTAGGGAACTGGTAAGCAAGGTTATTGAAGACCTAGAGGAACCTCTTAAAAACCATACCATTACTATTGATATAGCCGATGACCTGCCCTTTTATAATATTGACTACGGGCTAACACAGCAGGCGATATACAACCTTTTACAAAATGCAGCTGTATATACGCCACCTGCATCCGTTATTAAAATAATTGCTGCAGAACAACAGAACAACCTGGTAATTGTTGTTGAGGATAACGGCAAGGGTTTTCCCATTGAGGAAATAGATAAGGTTTTTGACAAGTTTTACCGCCTTAAAAATTCCGCAGCGGGCGGCACCGGGCTCGGGCTTTCCATTGTAAAAGGTTTTATCCAGGCGCAAAAAGGAACGATACAGCTTAAAAACAACAACATTACCGGCGGGGCCGTTTTTACCATTACCCTTCCTGCAGACAAAATAGCTATAAACACAACCTATACCAATGATTAAAAGCAACATTTTAGTAATAGATGATGAAGTGCAGATACGTAAACTGCTGGGTATAACGCTGCAATCCAATGGCTATAAAGTACTAACAGCCAACACCGCCAAAGAAGGCCTGGTGATGGCCGCAAGCCAGCAGCCGGATATGATTATTCTGGACCTTGGAATGCCCGATGAAAGCGGCCACTCAGTATTGATAAAACTAAGGGAGTGGTTTGTTAAGCCCATTATGATACTCTCCGTTCAAAACAACGAGGAGGATATTGTAAAGTCGCTGGATAATGGTGCCAACGATTACCTAGTGAAGCCCTTTCGCACGGGTGAGCTGCTGGCACGTATACGCACAGCATTAAGAAGCGCGGCTATGGCAGATAATGCCCCGGTAATACAGTACAAATCTTTCGAGATTGACCTTTCGGCCCGCAACGTACGGGTTAACAACGAGCAACTAAAACTAACGGCCACGCAATACTCCCTGTTAGCGCTATTTGCCAAAAACGAGGGCAAGGTGCTTACACACCAGCTTATTTTAAAAGAAGTTTGGGGGCCGGATTATACCAGCCAGCTGCAGTACCTGCGGGTGTTTATAGCACAACTGCGCAAAAAGCTTGAAAAAAATCCCGACCACCCTGAGCCTATCGTCCCCGCATCGCGCCCCGCCCCCCCCCCTCTCCCCCCC
>CAZRDD010000042.1:0-17569 GCA_964598675.1 uncultured Parafilimonas sp. | reverse complement strand
CATGCCTGTATCAGTTGTGCTGGCAGATGACAGCATTATGCTTAATATTAAGCCAGGGCAACATGGCTCAACCTACGGTGGCAATGCCCTTGCCTGTGCCGTAACCGTTGAGGCATTGCAGGTATTGAAAGATGAAAATATGGCCGAAAACGCAGAGCGGTTGGGCAAATTGCTGCGTGCGGAATTGGAAAAGTTACAATCGCCCCATATAAAAGTTGTTCGCGGTAAGGGTTTGCTTAACGCAGTAGTAATAGGGCACGAAAACCCTGAAGCTGCCTGGGACTTATGCATGCTGCTTAGAGATAACGGGCTGCTGGCAAAGCCCACCCATGGCGATAAAATAAGGTTTGCGCCACCGCTTTGTATAACGGAGGAGCAGATAATGGAGTGTGCAGATATTATTGACCGGTCGTTAAAAGCGTTGTAGCATACTGCTGGCGAGGCATATAGCAAGCAGGCATTGGGCAGAGGCTTGTGATGGCCCGGTTATTATATGCCAGCGGCAGTAAATTGTTAACCTGTGTTTAATACACACATTTTACTTTTTCGGTAGTATTTTTACAACATAATCTTTTATATGTCAGAAACCCATAGTCATTCAGAAGAGCACCTGGAAAGCTCGGACCTTTTAAAAGATATAGTGATAGGCATGAGTGATGGGCTTACCGTGCCCTTTGCCCTTGCGGCCGGTATGGTTAATGCCGTAAAAGGGGTGGATAACCCTACCCATATTATTACCCTGGCTGGTATTGCTGAAATTGCGGCAGGCTCAATAGCCATGGGGCTGGGCGGCTACCTTTCTGGCAAAACAGATGCCGACCACTATAACAGTGAGCTTAAAAGAGAATACTACGAGGTAGACCATTTACCTGAAGTAGAGAAGGCTGAAGTAAAGTTGTTGTTTAAGGAGTGGGGTTTAAGCGAGGAAGTGCAGGAGAGGGCGGTAACCGAACTAATGAGGGATAAACACCAGTGGGTGAGTTTTATGATGCGCCACGAACTTGGTTTAACTGAGCCAGACCCAAAACGTGCACGCAAAAGCGCGTTTAACATAGGGGCATCGTACATAGTTGGTGGGCTTATACCCCTGGCACCTTATTTTTTTGTACATGATGCCCTGCAGGGGCTGGAAATTTCGGTAGCCATTACCCTGGTTTGCCTTTTTGTATTTGGGTACTTTAAAAGCAAATTAACCGGCATTAACCCCTGGAGTGGTGGATTAAAAGTAATGCTTATTGGTGCTGCTGCTGCTGCTACCGCATTTGTAATAGCACGGCTGGTATCCGGCAAGGAGTAAGATTTTAAAGCATAAAAAATGCCGTGGCCGCTTTTGCAACCACGGCATTTTTATGTGTATGGTTATAGTGCGTTTAGCGCAGCTTTCATTTTTTTAACTTCAACTGCATCAACAGTTACCGCCGTTAAATCTTCCTGCATGGTATGCTGTATAAACTGCATAGCGGTAGGCTGTTGCCTGCGGGCGGATGAGTGCAGTTCCCTCGCACCGGTTTCATTGGCTAAGGCAGCAATATTACCGCTTCTAACACCACTACCGGGCATGATTATTATACGGTTGCCAGCCTGCTCAACCAGTTGTTTTATCAGCGGCCTTGCATCAAAAGCATTGGGTACCTGGCCACTGGTTAAAATACGGCAGCAACCGCAGGCAATAATTTGTTCCAGCGCAAGCAATGGCTGTGCTGCCCTGTCGAACGCACGATGAAAAGTAACCTGCAGCGGGCCAGCCAATTCTACCAGTATCCTGGTGCGTTCTGTATCTATACTGCCGTCAGCGTGTAGCAAACCTGTTACAAGGCCCTTAAAGCCAAGTTCTTTCACCAGCAGCACGTCCTGTTTCATTATCTCAAACTCAGCATCCGCATACAAAAAATCGCCACCCCTGGGGCGTATGATAGGGAACACCGGTATCTGTATATGTTGGCTTATGTATTTAAGCGTGCCGTACGATGGGGTGGTGCCACCTTCGGCTGCGTTTTCGCAAAGCTCAATTCTGTCGGCACCTGCCGCTGCCGCAACAATAGCCGAACCTGCATCAAAAACGGCAATCTCAAGTGTGTGCTTATTTGCCTTGCTAAGGCTTGTATCGCCCATTATTATTTGTTTAATAGTTAGTATTGTTTTGCTGTATCGGCTGTTAAATTACCCAAATGCGGGCAATGGCAATTAAACCTTTTTTGGCCGCCAAAGTAAGGTGTTTTTCCCGTATTATTACCTTGTTTGCACGTGCGTTTTTTTTGATTGACATAGCCATATTTGTTACCTGTAAAATATTTATTGCATTTGCAAAAAGGGTATAAGTTATATACGAAATTTAACTATTTTTAAATGCAGTCAATATTCGGGCACCTTTTTAATGTACACTTTATTAATTGTGGGGCATGAAGATTAACATAGGCATAGCCGATGATCACCAATTGTTTGTAAAATCGCTTAGTATACTGGTTGATAGCTTTACACATTTTAGTGTATTGCTTGATGCCGTAAATGGCGATGAATTGCTTAAAAAATTATCTAAAGCAGCAATACTGCCTGATATATTGTTGCTGGATGTAAATATGCCTGTGCTTGATGGCGCTAAGGCGGCCCTTATAGTGGCCCAAAAATACCCGGCTATTAAAATGGTTGCCCTAAGCATGAAGGATGATGATACCACTATTATAAGTATGATAAAGGCAGGCTGCTGCGCCTACCTGCTAAAGGATATTCACCCCGATGAACTGGAGAAAGCTTTGCTTGAAATATACAGCAAAGGCTATTACAACAGCGATGCCTATAACGTTAATTACCGCCGCCTGATACTGCATGCAGGCCGAGAGAAAGACCTGGCCCTGAACGACCGCGAAAAGGTATTTCTGCAACTGGCCAGCAGCGATTTAACCTACAAGCAAATAGCCGCCGAAATGCACCTTAGCGAGCGCACCATTGATGGCTACCGCGATGCGCTTTTTGAAAAACTAAACGTGCAAAGCAGGGTAGGCATGGTGCTTGAAGGCATACGCAGGGGTATGGTGAGTGTGTGATATTTTTTTTAATTCTTAACCAATAAAAAATAAAGAAAATTATGGCAACTTTTAACGTGTATATTTGGCGTATGCTAAAATTAGGCAGCATAACCATAGCGGATATTGCTGATTTTAAGCAAGAGTGGGATAAAAATAGCCCATTGTCTACAACAGGAGTTTACCTGATGGTTGAAATGGAGCCCAATATAGGAGACCGCGTAAGAGAGTTGGATTTAGCTGCAAACCAACCCTGCCCAATAAATGGACGAGATTATCAATATATAGCCCGTAGGTTAAATGTAGCAACTGGCAATACAATAGTCAGCGCCTTTTTGTGGCGTGTGTTGTTAATTGATGACATAAACGAGGATGAATTAAAAAATATTAATAATGATGTAAAATCGTTTAAATCAGTTGCTAATCTAAACTCTGACAATAGTATTAAAATCGCTGTAGATCCGCAAATTTTGTTAATTGCTCAAACAACCGTAACGAAAACTATTTCACAAGATCAACCCTTGCCGGTAAGTAGTCCAATAACCGGAACTTCTTACGGACTCATAGCAATTCGTGATGGTAAAGGTAACCCACCGGGGTCAAATAGTTTATAGAAAGCAATTATTGCAAAAACATTAAGCCGTTAGTCTGAACGTTTATTCCTGGCTAACGGCCTTTGTTTTAATAAATATTACGCTTGAAAATGGATTGTAAAAATTCTGGCCAAAGCGTTTGTTTCGCAAAATCAGTTTTGAACGGCGAGAAAATTGAATAGCTATAAGCCATTTGATTTGATGTAGTTTCGTCCAATTCCTCTAGCGCAAAAGGTAAAAAGCAGGATATTCCGTGAAAATGCCTTCTGCCATCAACTGTATTCTTGGTGATATCTAGATGGGGTGGTATAAATAGAATTTCCTTTGTGTAAATATCTTTCAAAT
This sequence comes from uncultured Parafilimonas sp., assembly GCA_964598675.1. Taxonomy (GTDB): domain Bacteria; phylum Bacteroidota; class Bacteroidia; order Chitinophagales; family Chitinophagaceae; genus JABDFW01. The sequence continues at coordinate 13,611 of CAZRDD010000042.1, read as the reverse complement.
CATTTATCAATTGCTGAAATTGTGTATTGACCGTTTCATTCTCAATGCCTTTTGTTTGTAATATATTTAGTAGTTCAATAAAGTCAATACAGTGGGTTTTTATGTTGTCTTTATTTTCTTTTGCTGAAGGTGGCCACTTGTCAAGAATATAGTGTATGTCAAGATATTCCTTGAATGGATTGTTGGGATTAAATACTGTTGAATTATTAATAAATTTTATCAATGAATTTTCCTTTAATATCAATATTAAAAGAGTATTGAGTTTATTTATAAATTCACTTGTTTTCTCTAGATTGAACATGCTGTAAATAGTAGGTTTGATATATTTTTTAGCAAACGAATTCATCTGGTTATTTTTCCTATCGTTTGCATCTTTATTGATTTTAGAAAATAATAATTCCATGCCATCTTCGATAGAATCTTTATCTAAAATATATTCTACTAACTTTTTTGTATTTATAAAATTATAGAATACTGTACCTTCCGAAGAGCAGACATATTTAACTGTCTTGGCAAAAATTGCCAGGTTATCAATAGTGCTGCCATAGCAACTAACCATCACCAAAAGGTCAAGTTGCTTATTTTTTCCTTGATCATCGAATGAATTTATGCAAAATCCTTTTTCTATAGCTTTTGAAAGCTCCGAATAGGTAAGCATATCTATTGTAGGTTTTTCAACTAATTCTAAAGTTATATGGGTGAGGGGGGGTCTGGGTATTATTTTTGTAGTAAATTGTAACGCCTTGGTGCTTTGTATTAATAATGGATAAGTGTTTTGGTATAGAAACAATTGTTTGCTGAGTGCCCCAAAATTGTTGCTGTGATTATTGGTATAAACAATGTAATGGTCGCTTTTGCAATTTAAACGAATTGAACTTAATAATACACCGAGAGTATCAGCAGATCCAATATTTAAACTGCCATAACCAACGGGGGAACCTTTTACATAGTTAAAGCCTTTTTTTTTGCTTTCCGTGTCTGCTTCTATTAGGTAATAAACATTTGTGGCGAAGGTTGTGTTTTTTAAGAGCGGAGTTTCCGTAGGAGCTGTTTTAATAATTACCAAATTGATATTCTCATCGTATCTTGTACTCATTATTTGCTCTTCGATAAATGTATTTCTGTCTGACGGTGTAGGAAGTTTAATCGGACTGTCCACCGAGACTGGAATTTCATTTGCAGAATCAATTTCAAACAGCATGAAAATAAATGTAAACTTTGCCATTTTTTATGAGTTTTGGTTTAAATAAATATAAGTTTATTTTTTTAATTCTCCTAATAAAATGTGGAGTTATTAATGGCTATTCCCAGGAATACTCTGCAACTGTTTTTCTGCCAAAAGATGGCCTGGCAAGCTACAACATCAAACATATCCAGCAGGATAAGTACGGTTTTATCTGGGTTGGTACCCAGGGTGGGGTTAGTTTTTATGATGGGAACTCATTTTCTAAGGTAGCAAGCAATTATATCAATGGCAGTGAGGATGTTGCAGGGCTAAAGTATGATGCATTTAGAAACTGGATGTGGATAGCTTATTCGTACGGGGGAATAGAAGCCATCGATTGTAACAGTCATAAAAGCGTTTTTCAAATTTCGCAGAGAAACAGTCATGTTCTTAAAAAATACCCTGCAATAGCCACATTTGAGCTTGTAGATAGTAGCAGATTAGTGGTGGGCTTAAAAAACGTACGAGGAGGCATTGGCTATTTTTTTTGTGATATAAAAAATAGACAGGAATCTGGCTTTTGTAAAATAGCAGACAGTACTGCTGATAAAAATGAAATCTCCTGCATTGCAGCAAAGTATGGCTCAGTGTACTTTTTTGTAAACGGAGTGGGCGTTTGTTCACTTAAGCCCAATCATTTTGACACTGTAACATGGGTAACAAGAGATACAACTGAGGAATACAAGGCGTGCTTGTTTGACCAACATCAGAAGATTTGGTTTGCTGGAAAAAAAGGAATTTCCTGCTTTGGCCCTGTAAAGAATGAAATCTTTTCATACCCAGTTGGCGAGAAGGTGAATGATATGGTTTTAGCTGATGGCGATACGCTGTTACTGGCTACTGAAAACGGTTGTAAATCTATCAGTTTGCAAAATGGAAAAATTTCAATCATCAACTTTAGAACCGATAGAGATATTGCTTACAAAAGCAATTATATTATCTCCTGTTTTCTTGATAACAGGAAGAGGCTCTGGTTAGGGTATAGTGAATTTTTGTTGAACACTGCATTTCAGATGCCAGTGTTTACAAAGGTAGGGATTGATAAAAAAGCAAGTTTGTCGCTTAACCATTTGTATAACATATTGCCGGTAAATGAAGGGGAGTTTTTTTTGGCTGATTTAAAGGGGCTTTATTATGCAAACAGCAATTTAAATAGTATTCGTAAAATAGATACAACTTGTGGCATTCCTACAAATGTCTCCGCTTATAAAAGCAAATATGTTATTTACAATACACGGAAAGGTTTTTTTGCTTACGATAGAAAGGCGCAGCAAAGGGTAAACATTGTTAATGTTATACCAGAGTTTGCACTAATAAAGAAGCGTGTAGTTGAAAAATGGATTGATTTTAACGACTCGGTTTCTGTTTTGAGTGGTTCGGATGATAAAGGGCTGATTATTTGGAATAAGGTGAAACATACCATAAAAGAACTTGAATATAGCAAGGTTATGGGGTGGGAAGATAAAACTGTAAATTCATTAACTAAACTAAGTGATTCGGAAATTATTGTTAACCAGGACAGGTGTATTGGCATTTACAATATAAACACAGCTAAAATAAGGAGCTTTTCACTGCCTATGCCCGGTGGAGCGGATACTGCACGTTATTATTTTGATTGCTTACTAACCCCTGAAAATATTGTTATACTAGCTTATGGGTATGGTGTATTTATGCTTGATTATAGGTTTAATGTTAAAAAAGTAATAAACAAAGGCAATGGGTTGTCTGACAATGGAGTGTATTGTGTACTAAAGGATAAGCAGGGCTTTATTTGGGTGAGTACGAATAACGGGTTAAACAGAATAGACAGCAAAAGTTATGCTGTGCAAAATTATTATGAAGATGATGGTTTGATAAACAACGCCTTTGAGGAAAACAGTGGGTGTTTGTATAATGGGAAGTTATATTTTGGAGGCCTGGGTGGGTTTACCGAAGTTGCCGCAGAAAATATTAGGTTGAATTTAAATAAACCAAAAGTTGTTATTACTGCGGTTAAGTATTATAACCAGGGCGGGGAAGATACCACAGCTTTTAATGTGGGAGGAAGGGTGCTATATATTCCAAACAACGTAAGTCAGGCTATTATTTATTTCGCTTCAGATAACTTGCTAATGCCTCAACGGAATGAATATTTTTATAAGATAGAGGGCCTTCAAAAGCAATGGTTTTTTATGGGAAATGAAAATAAAATTTCCCTAATTGGCTTAAACCCAGGCAGGTATAAATTATACATTAAAACTAGTAACAATAGCGGTATTTCATCGGATAGCCCCATCCAGGTAGAGGTTTATGTACTCCCCAAATGGTATCAAACCCTTTGGTTCGACTTTGCAGTGGCGATGGCAGTTATTGGCTTGCTTTATGGCTTTTTCAGGTACCGGATAAGCCAGCTTAAGAAACAGCAGCAGATAAGGAGCGAAATAGCCAGCGACCTGCATGATGATATTGGCAGTGCATTAAATACGGTTAAGGTGTTTACACACCTGGCCAAACGTGATGAGGATAAAATGAAACATATTAACCAGATTGAGGATTCAGTAACACAGGCAGCTGTTGGGTTGCGTGATATGTTGTGGATACTAGATGACAGCCAGGATACAGTGCAGGAAATGCTGGAACGTATTAAGAAGTTTGCCCTGCCGGTTGCCATGGCCAACGGTATTGCGCTGGAGTGTATTAACGATGCCGCCAGCGACAGCCTGCAAATATCTTCTAAAACCAAAAAACGTAACCTGCTGCTGATTGCCAAGGAAAGTATTAACAACAGTATTAAATACGCTGATTGTAAAAATATAACAGTTACGCTCTCTCAAAAAAGCAATAAGGTTACACTTGTTATTAAGGATGATGGCAAAGGCTTTGATATGGTCGCGGTACAAAAGGGCTATGGACTCAACAATATTGTGCTGAGGGCAAAACAGATAAAAGCCATTGCTGAAATAGAGTCGTCTCCGGGGCAGGGTACCAGGGTAACAGTAAGGCAATAAGGAATGGGGGGCAAATGTTCGGTGTGCCAACATAACAAACGGCTGCGGCGATTATTGCAAATCGCAGCAGCCGTTTGTTATGTAATGCTTTTTAACTATGTAAATACGTAAACTGCTAAAAAGGGTAATCAGCAAGTTGGCTTTGCAATACTGGTTGCTGCTGGCCGGTGGCAAGGTTTTTTACCATACAGGTGCCATCTTCCAGTTCTTTAGTGCCTAATATAACTGCGTAGGTAATATTCTTTTTGTCGGCATATTTAAACTGTTTGTCAAACTTGGCCTGTTCGGGGTAAATTTCGCTGGCAATGCCTTTGTTCCTTAGTTGTTGCAACAGGCCAAAGGCTGCCTTGGCTTCGGCTTCGCCAAGGTTAAAAAACAACACTTTTGTGCCGGTATGCACCCCTTCAGGAAAAAGCTTTAGCTCCTCCATTACATCATAAATACGGTCAACCCCAAAGCTTATGCCCACCCCCGGCAGGTTGGGTACGCCAAACAAGCCAGTAAGGTCATCGTAACGGCCACCACCACCTATGCTGCCCATTTGGGCATTGCGGGCCTTCACCTCTAAAATGGTGCCGGTATAATAATTAAGGCCGCGGGCCAAGGTAAAGTCAAACTGCAGTTGCTGGTTGGCAAATGGCTGCCTGGGGTAGTTGTACACGTAGGTTAATTCCTCAATACCTTTTTGGCCAAGGCTAATATTGCCAATAAGGGCGGTAAGCTGTTGAAGTTTTTCTTCGTTGGTGCCATCAATCAGCAGGTATTGTTCAATAATGGTAACCTGTGCATCGGTAAGCCCGCGTAGCGCCAGTTCCTCTTTTACTTTATCAATACCAATTTTATCAAGCTTATCAATGGCAACGGTAATGTCAACCATCTTATCGGCGCCGCCGCAAAGTTCGGCCAGGGCACCCAGTACCTTACGGTTGTTTATCTTAATATCTACCCCAATGCCCAGTTTGGCAAAAGCGGTGGCATAAATGTTTACAAATTCCACCTCGCTTATAAGGGCTGTGCTGCCCACCAAATCGGCATCGCACTGGTAAAATTCGCGGTAACGGCCTTTTTGTGGGCGGTCAGCACGCCACACCGGCTGAATTTGAAACCGTTTAAACGGAAAAGTAAGCTGCCCGTGGCTCATGGCAACATAACGGGCAAAAGGTATGGTAAGGTCGTAACGCAGGGCCCTTTCAGTAATGCCGTCGGTGTTTTTGCCCGCCAATACTTTTTCAAAGTCTTCCCTGGCTTTAAGGTGCTTTTCCGGGCGGTCAAGCCCGTTGTTCAATATCTTAAATATCAGTTTATCGCCTTCCTCGCCATATTTGCCCATAAGGGTATCAAGGTTTTCCATGGCAGGGGTTTCTAATGGCTGAAAGCCATACAACTCAAATACGGTGCGTATGGTATTAAATATATAGGTTCTTTTACGCACGGTTTCGGCGCTAAAATCGCGGGTGCCTTGTGGTAAACTCACTGTTACTTTTGCCATAATCTGTTGCCCCGGTTTAAGGCGGGGTATTTTTAGTATATAATTTTGCGGGTTCTACACCGCTTATTTATTGTTAGGGCCTGTATTTGTCAATAATCTTGGTGCAGGCTTTATCAAGCATCTCAAACACCTCGTGGTAGCCCGCTTCATTGCCATACCAGGGGTCGGGTACCTCACGGTCTTCGCCGGGGTACAGCTCATTTAATATAAGGTCGGTTTTTGTTTCGTCCCATAAATGGCGGCTGGCCCTTTTCACATCTGCATAGTTGCTGTTATCCATTACATATATCCTGTCAAACGCCAGCATATCTTCTTTTTTAAACTGGCGGCAGCGCTCATTGCTTATATCAACACCATTAAACTTAGCTACTTTTTGCGATAGCGGGTGGGCTGGTTCGCCCACATGGTAATTGGCTGTACCCGCACTGTCAACCACCCAGCCCAGCCCGGCTTCGTTGGCTTTATGCTGCAAAATACCCTCAGCCAGCGGGCTTCTGCAAATATTGCCCAGGCATACCATCAAAATTTTCATGTGCGCAAATATACAAGCAGCAGGGCTTAAATGGTAAACGGGCGGCAATTCATTCAATAAACAGGGGTAACTATCGCTGGGTTTTGTCATTTATTAGTGCCAGAAAACATGGAGTTTTTCTTATAGAATCGTTAAAATCTGTTAACGGAAAAATAGGCTTATGGAAATAAAAGGCACCCGCATCTCAATATCAAACACAGCGCTCTGTTTTAAATTTCATCACACAAAAAACATTTTTTATGTTACCCGAAACCATTTTGCAGAGCGATGTGCTGGATATTTTGTTTGATAACCGTAATAAAACGTATGGGGCTTACCTGCTGCGCAGGCAGTACAATGCCCGGCTGTCTAAGGCAATAATTAGCGTTGCGGCATTTACTTTGTTGTTAGCTTTACTGCTTCGTATTAAAGGGGAGGGCAGTGAGAAAAAAATGCTTACTGGTTTGTTAAGCGATACAGTTACCCTTTTGTTGCCGCCGGTGAGTAAGCCCCCTGCCGAAAAAGTAAGTGCAATAAAACCCGTACCACCCGCCAAACAGGTGGCGCAGGTAAAGTTTGTTGATAAAATTGAGATTGTAAAAACCCCTGTAACTGATACAATACCAACCGTAAAGGCACTTGATGCAGCGGTGGCAGGCGATAAAAACAGTACAGGAAAAGTTGCGGAGCCGGGGGAGGGGAATACAAATAATTCAAGCGCCGGGGCGGCTGCCCCGGCACCGGTTAAGGAGGAGGGGCCGGTTGAATATGCGGATGTGATGCCTGCTTTTCCCGGAGGTAATGAGGCTTTTCAAAAGTTTATGCAACGTAACCTTGTGCAGCCGGATGACCTTGATGCGGGCGAAAAAGTGGTGGTAATGGTGAGGTTTGTTGTAGAAAAGGATGGCACCATAGCGGGGGCAACCCTGTTAAACAGTGGCCGTAAAGACCTTGACGAAAATGTTTTGCGTACGGTACAAAAAATGCCTAAGTGGGTACCCGGCATGCAGCACGGCAACAAGGTAGCGGTATACTTTAAATTACCGGTTACTTTTTTGGCGCAGGAACAGTAAATTAAAATAATAAGTATATTGCCAACCTATAACCAATATTTATACATGGAACAGGACAAGAGGGATCAACAACAGAAGGGTTATACTATGATGAGGTCGGTGTACGATATTGGTGTGGGAGTGTTTATTACCATCATAGGTGTTATTATGCTTTTTGGCCGCAGGCTTGGTGTGCCAGCCTTAAAAGAATTTGTGGAAGACAGAGACCCCTTTTTGCTGGGTATTTTTGGGGGTATGTGCCTGCTGTATGGCGGTTTCAGGCTTTACAGGGGCATTAAAAAGAATTATTAATTACAAGTGCAATTGTATGAATGTAAATAAATGGTGGTTGCCTGCTTTTTTAATGTTGGCAGTTGCATTAGGCTGTAAACAATCAAAAAAAGAGATACAATCGGGCGATACTTTTGATTCGGGTACTATTAATATCAGTGTTGACGAAAGTTTTAAACCGGTTATAACACAACAAATAAAGGTATACCAGGCCAGCCACCCCCAGGCGCATATTGTAGCCACCTACAAATCGGAGGCGGATTGCTTCAGGGATTTGCAGAGTGACAGTACAAGAATGATTATTGTGGCAAGGGGGCTTACTGATGCTGAAGGAGCGGCTTACAAATCGGCCCTTACGTACATGCCCGACTGGGAACTGCTGGCGTACGATGCTGTGGATGTGTTGGTAAACAAAGCATCTAAAGACAGCGTATTTACCATGCAGCGTTTACAGGATATGTTAAGCGGAAAAGATACCAGTAAAGGGGTAGTGTTGGATGGCAAAAATGCCACCAGCACCGTACGTTTTCTGCAGGATAGTGTGTTAAAAGGCAAAAGTTTTGGAAAAAATGTTACTGCCGCCGCAGGAAGTAAGGCGGTTGTAGAATATATTGCACGCAATGTTAATGCGGTTGGTTTTGTAGGCTCAAGCTGGGTAGGTAATGATGAAGACCCTGAGCAGGTTGCCTGGGGAAAAGTTACAAAAATAGCGTTGGTGGAGTGCGTAAGCTGTAAAAAAGCTGGCGATACTGACACCTACTACTCAAAACCGGCACAGGCAAGCATAGCATATGGGCAATACCCGCTGGTGAGGCCCCTTTATTATATTTTAAAGGAAGATTATGCAGGGCTTGGCCGTGGGTTTAAAGCTTTTATGAGTTTTGAAAGGGGGCAGTTAATTTTCAGGCGCAGTTACCTGGTACCTGCAAAAATGAACTTTAACTTAAGAACAGGGAATATAAAGTAAACTGTTTAAGGTTAACAATGGTCTTATTAGTAACAAAATAAGTAGTTGGCATAATTTTTCGTGTTTCACGCAGGCATTATTGGCATTAAGCAGTATGTAACGATTAATAACTTGATAAAATGAAAACAATGAAGAAAACAGTCTTCACCTTTTTGGCAGCAGCACTTACATCGTCATTCGCTTTTTCTCAAACGGTAGATGACGGTATAAAATTCCTGTATTACGGTAAAAATAAAAGTGCGGAGCAGGCGCTGGAAAAGGTAGTTGCAGGCAAGCCAAAGGATGCTTATTCCATATACTGGCTTGGGCAGGCATACCTGGCCGAGTATCGTACTACTAAGAATAAGGATGCATTTGCAAAAGCAAAATCAATATACCAGCAGGCCCTGCAGGCAGGTGTAAACGAAGCCTGGATTTGGGTGGGCAGCGGCCATGTTTTGTTATTGGAAAATGGCGACATTAATGCTGCCAAGCAAAGCTTTGAGCAGGCTATTACCAGCACTAAAGGCAAAAAAGGCATAGAAAATGCCGATATACTTAATGCTATTGGCCGTGCCAATGCAGACGGAAGCAGCACACAGGGCGACCTGCAGTATGCTATTGATAAGCTGAAGCGGGCTGCTGAAATTGACACTAAAAACCCCGATATTGATATAAACCTGGGTGTTTGTTACCTTAAACAAGGTGGTGAACATGGCGGGGACGCGGTACAGGCGTTTACTGATGCCACTACCAGGGACCCAAAATATGCCGCCGGTTATTACAAGATTGGCCGTATTTACCAAAGCCAGGACAATAAAGAATCAATGGACGAAAACTATGGCAAAGCCATAGCTGCCGACCCTGCTTACGCCCCCGTTTACTACAGCTACTATGTTTACTATGCTGAAAGGGATGTAAATGCAGCCAAGGAGTTTATTGATAAATATATTGCCAACAGCGACCAGGATTGCGAAACCAATTATTTTCAGGCCGACTACCTGTTTCGTGCAGGCAAGTACCAGGAGTCTTTGGATAAAGCGAAAGCAATGGAAGCTGGCGAGTGTAAAACCTTTGACCGCCTGAACGTTTTGTATGCGTATAACTACGACAGGCTGGGCGACTCCCTGCAGGCAAAAAGCTATTTAGGAAGATATTTTGCTGAGCCTAACATAAGCCCAATACCGGATTATTATGTGTTTGCTGGTAAACTTTATGCCAAATTCCCCGGCAGCGAGGATTCTGCTTCATTTTTCCTCAAAAAAGCGGTGGCTTTAGATACCATTAAAAAGAACAAGCTTGACTATGCCAATATAGCCATAGGTATTATGACAAAAGCCGGTAAAATCAGGCCGCTGATTGAGTGGTTGAATATTAAAGCCGGTATACGTGGCGATAACAAGCTTACCGAAGCTGAATTTTACAAATTGGGTACTGCTGTAGTAGCCGCCATTGACGTTACCAAAGACAGTGTTACCATATCTCAGCAATATTCACTTGCCGATTCTGTAAGCAAAGCATACATATCCACTTATCCTGAAAAGCCACAAGGCTACACCCTAAGGGTTTCAGCGGCTAAAAAGGCAGATAAAGACAGCTCACAGGGCCTGGCGCTTGAGCCTATTAAAACGGCCAACCAGTTTTATTATAAGGATTCAGCGGCTGCCTATGCCATACCAAGCATAAAAAGCAACCTTTACTACCTGGTTACATTTTATTTAAATAAAGTAAAAGGTATGCCTAAGATTGAGCAGTACAGAAATGCTGCTGCAATATTTGATGAAATAGTTGCATTATCAGTACCAGGCAGCGAAGAAAACAAAACCGCTACCGACAACAGGGATAAACTTAAAGGGGCTGTAGCAAAATACGATGCTGCGCACGGCGGGGCCAAACCTGCTGCCAAACCTTAATAATTCATTTCGTTTTATTTATAAAAAACTCCTCTCTAACAAAGAGGAGTTTTTTATTTTCCCTGTATGCACTTACTTTTGCTGCATAACTACCTGTTATGGCACTTCTTACTATTCTTATTGATGCATCGGTAAAAAACAACGCTTCCAACTATTTGCCTATTGGTATTCAATTGTTGTTTGCGGCAGGTTTAGTGGCTTTTATTATGATTATCAGCCATTTTGTAACCGGCCCCAAAAGGGCTACGGCAGATAAGTTACAAACATTTGCAAGCGGTATCGAAACCCACGGCAATGCACGCTCACCAATGGCTATTAAATATTTTTTGGTGGCTATTTTGTTTGTGCTGTTTGATGTGGAAGTAATCTTTTTTTACCCTTATGCCGTAAACTTTAAGCAGCTTGGCTGGCATGGCTTTGGCGAGTTAGCTCTTTTTGTTGGTTTTTTCCTGGCTGGCTACATATATATCATTAAGAAGGGCGCCCTCAAGTGGGAAGATTAAGGCTGGCAAGCAGCTTTATACCTGCCGCTGGCATTTTTTATTTATAGCAGCCTCAAACAAAATGCTATAAATTATTGTAATTAAAATTGGTTGTGTTGAAATTGCTGCTGGTGTGTTACTTTTGCGGGTCGTTTCAGCACAGGGGTTAGCAATAGCTAAATTGTACAGCATTAAAGATGTCTTTTTAAACATAAATATTTTGTATGGCACGTCCTGTCCGGTTTAACATACATCCCAAAAAATCAGATATTCACGACAATATAGCCATCGCCGACATGCCGGAAGGCCTGCAGGGCGAAGGGTATTTTGCCACTGGCATGGAGAAGGTGCTGGGCCTGGCGCGTAAAAATTCCATTTGGCCGCTGCCTTTTGCAACATCGTGCTGCGGTATCGAGTTTATGGCAACCATGGCTTCTACTTACGACCTTTCCCGTTTCGGCTCCGAAAGGTTAGGTTTTACACCCCGCCAGTGCGATTTGCTGATGGTGATGGGTACCATTGCCAAAAAAATGGGGCCTGTACTAAAACAGGTATACCTGCAAATGGCCGAGCCCCGCTGGGTAATGGCCGTTGGTGCATGCGCCTCTTCCGGCGGTATATTTGATACCTACAGTGTATTACAGGGTATTGACCAGATTATACCGGTGGATGTATATGTACCAGGTTGCCCCCCAAGGCCCGAAGCGATTATTGATGGTGTTATACGTATACAGGAGCTTGTGAATAACGAGAGCCTGCGCCGCCGTAACAGCGAGCATTATAAAGCATTGCTGGGCAGCTATGGCATACAGTAAGCTTGTAAAGAGGTTATGTAAAGGGTGAGTAATGGCTTGTGTGTGGAAGAAAAGTGACAGAAGTTCAATTTTTCAAATGTTTCAAATTTGTTGAATGTCTTTAAGCAACGAACAAATACAGCAAAAACTAACAGAGAAATTCGGCGAACAGGTTTCTAATTTTGAAGAACCTTATGGCCTGCTTACGTTTGAGGCACCTAAGGAAATAAATCTTAAAGTGCTGCAGTTTTTGTACGATGATGCTGAGCTGGGCTTTACCTTTTTAACCGATTTAACGGCCGTTCACTATCCCGGTGCTACTGGCAGGGAGCTTGCCGTGGTATACCACCTGCACAACCTGCCAGCCAATGTGCGCCTGCGTTTTAAAATTTATACCAGCATCGAGGATACCAGTGTGTACACTGCCACCAGGTTGTTTGAATCAGCCAACTGGATGGAGAGAGAAACATACGACTTTTTTGGGATAAACTTTGTAGGCCATCCAAACCTTAAACGCATATTGAATGTGGAGGAGATGGATTACTTCCCGCTGAGGAAAGAGTTTCCGCTGGAAGACCAAAGCAGGCGCGATAAGGATGATGAAATGTTTGGCAGGGGCGGTTCCATCTGGTAGAAAACTTAATTTTTCCGGCAGTTTAGTGCCGGTTATAAATACATTGAACGTAAAAATTCCCCTTTGGGGGATGGGGGTAACATGTCAGAAATACTTATTCCAAAGGAAAAACATATTAAACTGCCTGAAGGCTCAATTGAAAAGCTAACTACAACGCTTAACCTTGGGCCTACCCACCCGGCCACCCACGGTGTTTTTCAGAATATACTGGAACTGGATGGCGAGCGCATTGTTTCATCGGAGCAAACAGTGGGTTACATCCACCGTGCTTTTGAGAAGCTGGCTGAGCGCAGGCCGCTTTACCAGATTACTACGTTAACTGACAGGTTAAACTATTGCTCAAGCCCCATCAACAACATGGGCTGGCACATGACCTGCGAAAAGCTGCTTAAAGTAAAAACACCAAAGCGTGTTGATTACCTGCGTGTTATAATAATGGAGCTGGCCAGGATAACAGATCACCTTATCTGTAATTCGGTAGTGGGGGTGGATGCTGGTGCATTTACTCCTTTTTTGTATGTAATGCAGTACCGCGAGCTGGTGTACGAAATTTACGAGGAAATATGCGGCAGCCGGTTAACCACCAACATAGGCAGAATTGGCGGGTTTGAAAGAAACTTTACCAACGCTGCTTTTACCAAACTGGAGAAATTTTTAAAAGAGTACCCGGCTGTGCTGCGCGAGTTTGAAAAACTGTTGCAGCGCAACCGCATATTTATGGAGCGTACCATAGGCGCAGGCCCTATTGGTGCAGAACGTGCTTTAAATTATGGCTTTACCGGCCCTAACCTGCGTGCTGCCGGGGTTGATTATGATGTGCGCGTACACACGCCGTACAGCAGTTACGAAGATTTTGACTTTACCATACCTGTTGGCAAAACGGGCGATTGCTACGACCGCTTTTTGGTGCGCAACCAGGAAATGTGGCAATCTTTAAGCATCATTAACCAGGCTTACCAAAAAATTCAGGAATTTAAAGGGGCCGATGCCGAAGTGTACCATGCAGATGTACCTGAATATTATCTGCCTAAAAAAGAGGATGTTTACACCAAAATGGAAGCCCTCATCTGGCATTTTAAAATAGTAATGGGCGAAACAGATATACCCAAAGGCGAAGTATACCACAGCGTGGAAGGTGCCAATGGGGAACTTGGTTTTTACTTGATAAGCGATGGCGGCAGGTCGCCGTACAGGCTGCATTTCCGCAGGCCATGCTTCATTTATTACCAGGCATATTCCGAACTTACAAAAGATACCATGCTAAGCGATGCTGTTATTACCATGAGC
>CAZRDD010000041.1:0-17657 GCA_964598675.1 uncultured Parafilimonas sp. | reverse complement strand
AGCAAAAAATGCGCAAGGATATGCTTGCTGATGCCATTGAAATGCTTGAAAAAGCAGGGGTTAAAAACGTAAAAGGCCGCGATGGCGATGGCACATTGGGCAGGGGCATACACGAAATGGGTTCGGCCAGGATGGGTAAAGACCCCAAAACATCGGTGTTAAATAAATGGAACCAGGTTTGGGATGCACCCAATGTTTTTGTAACCGATGGGTCGTTTATGACATCAGCCTCCTGCGTAAACCCTTCGCTTACCTATATGGCATTTACTGCACGTGCAGCAGATTACGCGGTTAGCGAACTTAAAAAGGGTAACCTGTAAAAAGGGCTGTACAACGGTGGTTTTTGTAAATGGCACTTATTAAGTTGTTAATACATGCATGTTGCTTTGCCGTAAAAATGGTTGTATTAATTTACAGTCGTAATGTAAAAGGCTGTGCAAATTATTAATAACGGTTGTTGAACAAATGTTTGTGGCAATTTAAAATTGGCTTATTTTAACTGCTTCTAATAAATAATTAACTAAACTTTCAAAATCAATCCTTTCTTGTACAAAGAAAGGGCCGGGGAGGTTCTTATGGCTGATAATATCTATGACGCAATTGTGGTTGGTTCGGGCATCAGCGGTGGCTGGGCTGCAAAAGAATTAACTGAAAAAGGGTTGAAAACCATTATGCTTGAGCGCGGTATGAACATTGAGCATATTAAAGATTATACCGAAGCCACAAAAGAGGCATGGAATTACCCGCATCGCGGCGAGCGTACGCAGGAAATGATACACAACTACCCTGCGCTAAAAAGAGATTATCCTTTAAATGAAAGAAACCTCTCCTGGTGGGCAAGCGATAAAGATTCTCCTTATACCGAAGTAAAAAGGTTCGACTGGTTTCGAGGTTACCATGTAGGTGGCCGTTCGCTGTTGTGGGGCCGCCAAACATACCGCTGGAGCGATATGTATTTTGAGGAAAATGCAAAAGAAGGCTGGGCAATTGATTGGCCTGTGCGCTATAAAGATATTGAACCCTGGTACGACCATGTGGAGAAATTTGCTGGTGTAAGCGGCAGCAAAGAAGGGTTGCCCGAATTACCAGACAGCCAGTTTTTACCACCGATGGATATGAACATAGTGGAGAAAGACCTGGCGCCACGGTTGAAAAAACTGTACAGCGGCAACCGTAAAATGATCATTGGCCGTTGCGGCCATGCCACTGTTCCCTTAAACGGCAGGCAGTGCCAGTACAGGGATAAATGCTGGTATGGTTGCCCCTTTGGCGGTTATTTTAGCACACAGTCGGCTACATTGCCTGCGGCCATGAAAACAGGTAACCTTACCCTGCGCCCATGGAGCATTGTAACAAAAGTGTTGTACGATAAGGACAAGAAAAAAGCAACCGGTGTAGAAGTGCTGGATGCCGAAACAAATAAAACTTATACCTACTACGCAAAAATAATCTTCCTTAACGCCTCTACGTTTAACAGTACCTGGATATTGATGAACTCTGCTACCGATATTTGGCCTGATGGCCTTGGCAGCAGCAGTGGCGAACTGGGCCATAACGTAATGGACCATCACCTTAACGTATATGCAGGTGGTACCATTGATGGGTATGAGGATAAATATGTTTTTGGCCGCCGTGCAAATGGTATATACATACCACGCTACCGTAACTTTTTTGGCGACAAGCGCGATTACAGGCGTGGCTTTGGTTACCAGGGTGGTGCAAGCCGCCAGGGTTGGGGTAAAGAAGTGGCTGAGTATGCATTGGGTGCAGATTTTAAAGATGCTATCAGCGAGCCGGGAGGATGGACTTTTGGTATGGGTGGCTTTGGCGAAACATTGCCTTATCACGATAACAAAATAACCCTTGATAAAAATGTAAAAGATAAATGGGGGCTTAATGTACTTTCCTTTGATGCAGAGTTGAAAGAAAATGAGCTGAAAATGCGTAAAGACATGCTGAACGATGCCAAGGAAATGCTTGAAGCTATTGGTGTTAAAAATGTTCAGGGTGGCGATACAAACCCTTACTTAGGCAGGGGTATACACGAAATGGGTACAGCCCGTATGGGTGCCGACCCCAAAACCAGTGTTCTTAACAAATGGAACCAGGTTTGGGATGCACCTAATGTGTTTGTAACCGATGGCTCTTTCATGACATCGGCTGCATGCCAAAACCCTTCATTAACCTATATGGCATTTACCGCACGCGCTGCAGATTATGCCGTAAGCGAATTGAAGAAGCAAAATTTGAAATAAACACAAGGCCGTCAATCGTTAATAGCTGTTTTTTGTTTTACCACTGTAAACCTCAAAGGGGGCACAATGGTAAAGCAATAAGCAGTTTACGGTTGACGGTTTATATTTCGCTGCTATACTTAGTATTGGTGCATATTAAGCACAAAACCGCTTTTATGCATGGCATCAGCAATTACTATAATTTTAACGATTGAGGGCTATGGGCGATTCACTTCATGTAAATATTAACTCCGGCGGCCTTGCCAAAAATACTTTTGATGCCATTGTTATAGGCTCTGGCATTAGTGGTGGCTGGGCAGCAAAGGAGTTATGCGAACATGGCCTTAAAACGTTGGTGCTGGAAAGAGGGCGTAACGTAGAGCATTTAAAAGATTACCCTACTGCCACCATGACCCCCTGGGAGTTTAAGCACCGCGGGCAAATGACCGCCAAATTTGTAGAAGACAACCCGCTTATTACAGAAGCTGCCGGTTTTGGCGAGGATACAGCCCATTTTTTTATTAAAGACAGCGACCACCCTTACGTACAGGAAAAGCCTTTTGAATGGATAAGGGGGTACCAGGTAGGCGGTAAATCGCTTATTTGGGGCCGCGCCTGCCCCAGGTGGAGCAATTACGAATTTATTAATCCCGCACGTTTTGGCTATGGCATTGAGTGGCCCATTGGTTATAACGATGTAGCCCCCTGGTACAGCCACGTGGAAGGTTTTGCAGGTATTTGCGGCAATGCAGATGGGCTGGAGGCTATGCCTGATGGCAATTACCTGCCTGCATTTGAGTTTAATAATGTTGAAAAAGAGGTAAAAAAAAGGCTTAATGCTAAATATACTGACAGGCATTTAATACAGGGGCGCTGGGCCCACCTGTCTCAGCCTAAGGATATTCACCTGCAACAGGGCCGTGGCCGCTGCCAAACCAGGGATATGTGTATGCGCGGCTGCCCGTTTGGGGGGTATTTCAGTTCAAACTCGTCCACATTACCATGGGCAGCAAAAACAGGTAACCTAACCATAAGGCCTCACTCAGTAGTACACTCCATTATTTACGATGAGCAAAAAGGCAAAGCCGTTGGTGTGCGCATAGTAGATGCCAATACCAAACAAACCACCGATTATTTTGCACGCATTATCTTTTCAAATGCTTCTGCACTCAATTCAAACCTTATCCTGCTAAACTCCACCTCAAAACGGTTTCCAGGTGGTTTGGGTAACGATAATGGGCTGCTGGGCAAATATGTATGCTTTCAAAATTACCGGGGGGCTGTAGGCGGCAATATTGAGGGCTTTGAGGATACCTACTACTATGGCCGCAGGCCCGCCGAAAGTATGATGGCCAACTTTAGGAATATTAAGAAAAACGACATGGATTTTGTTGGCGGTTATATGGCCTTTGTGGATATTAACCGCGACAGGGGGATAAGAAACGGTGCAGCGCAAATAGGGGCTGATTTTAAAGATGCCATGAGCGAAGCTGGTGGCTGGAACATTTATATGTACATGCAGGGCGAAACCATACCCAAGGAAAGTAACCAGGTGTATTTAAGCAAAGATAAAAAAGACCAGTGGGGCATACCGCAACTGGTAATGAATGTTGGGTATGATGATAATGATGAAAAGGTGCTGAAGGATTTTCTTACACAAGGCTCAGAAATGTTAGATGCAGCCGGGGTGAAAGATATTTACACGCACGACAACCATTGGGCGCCAGGCAGGGATATACACGAAATGGGGGGCTGCCGTATGGGTAAAGACCCTAAAACTTCGCTGCTGAACGGTTGGAACCAGCTACACCATTGCAAAAATGTTTTTGTAACCGATGGCGCTTGTATGGCCAGCACTGCCAACCAAAGCCCATCTATTTTGTACATGGCTTTAACAGCAAGGGCAGCCAATTATGCAGTTGACGAATTGAAAAAAGGCAACCTGTAACGTAAAACGGGTGTTGAAAATAGAAACTGGTTAAACGTATTATAGAGTTTGGATAAGTGGGATAGCGGCAAACGTTTATGTATTAACGCAACATAATTAGGTAAGGAATAAATTAAACTAAAACAGGCCAACCATGCCAGGGGATTCACTTAAAGTAAACATTAATGCAGGTGGTGTTGATAAAAACACCTACGATGCTATTGTTATAGGCTCGGGTATAAGCGGCGGCTGGGCGGCAAAGGAGTTGTGCGATCATGGGCTTAAAACCCTGATAGTAGAAAGGGGTAAAAATGTAGTACATCTTAAAGATTACCCCACCGCTACAAAAGCGCCCTGGGAGTTTGCGCACAGGGGGCAATTGCCTTACAGCGTAACCAAAGAAAACCCGGTGGTAGGCCGGTGTTACGCTTTTGGCGAATCAACTGAACACTTTTTTGTAAAAGATAAACAGCACCCCTACATACAGGAAAAACCTTTTGACTGGATACGGGGTTACCAGGTAGGCGGCAAGTCGCTTTTATGGGCCAGGCAAACCCAGCGCTGGAGCAAGTTTGACTTTGAAGGCCCTGCAAGAGATGGTTTTGGCGACTGGCCCATCCGTTATGAAGATATTGCGCCATGGTACAGCCACGTAGAATTGTTTGCAGGCATCAGCGGCAACAGGGACGGTGTGGAAACATTGCCAGATGGCGAATTTTTGCCCGCCTGGGATATGAACGTACCCGAAAAGGCAGTACAGCAAAAAATAATGGGTGCATTTAAGGATAGGCATGTGGTGCAGGGGCGTTGCGCACACCTTACCCAGCCCAAAGAAATACATATACAGCAGGGCCGTAACCAGTGCCAGGCCCGCAGCCTTTGCGAGCGCGGCTGCCCTTTTGGTGGTTACTTTAGCTCCAATGCATCTACCCTGCCCTGGGCGCTTAAAACAGGCAACCTTACCATAAGGCCAAACGCGGTGGTACATTCCATTTTGTACGATGACAAAAAAGGCAAAGCCACAGGGGTTAGGATTGTTGATACAGACACAAAGCAGGTAACCGAATATTTTGCAAAAATTATTTTTGTAAATGCAGCGTGTTTAAATACAAACCTCATATTGCTTAATTCAACCTCATCCCGTTTTCCGGCAGGGTTGGGTAACGATCATGGAGTATTGGGTAAATATGTAGCCTTTCATAACTACCGCGGTTCATTGTCGGCCTCCTACGATGGCCCCGAAGATAAATACTATTACGGCAGGAGGCCAACACAGCCCATGATGCCAAACTTTAGGAATGTGTATAAGCAGGAAACGGATTTTCAGCGCGGGTACATGACTTTTTATGGCGTTGGCCGTGGCAGGGCTTATCCTAAAGAGGGCGAAGACCAGTTGGGCGGCGCTTTTAAAGATACCCTTGGCGAAGCAGGCGACTGGTACATTAGCATGATGATGCAGGGCGAAACCATACCAAAGGAGAGTAACCATGTACGCCTTAGCCCCGACCAGAAAGACGAGTGGGGCATACCCCAGTTGATTACCTCGGTAGGGTATGATGATAACGATGTAAGGCTGATGAAAGACTTTTTGGCACGTGGTACCGAAATGCTGGAAGCCGCTGGCTGCAAAAACATCACCCAAAACGATAGTAACCAGGCCCCCGGTTTGGATATACACGAAATGGGTGGGGTGCGTATGGGTAAAGACCCTAAAACATCAATGCTTAATGTCTGGAACCAGTTGCATGCCTGTAAAAACGTATTTGTTACCGATGGTGCAAGTATGCACAGTACTAGTACACAAAACCCATCGTTAACGTATATGGCCTTAACAGCAAGGGCAGCCAATTATGCGGTGGAAGAATTGAAGAAAGGGAATATTTAATAAATGGCATTGAATGTTAAAAACGGTTGTTTATGTTTAAACAGCATCGCAATTGTAAACAGTTGAATTAAATTTCTGTATTTTTCTTTGCCCATGTATCAATAAGAATAAACAAACATAAAAAACAATAACTTTAAATTTTCAAATATCACTAATCATGAACAGAAGAGATGCCTTATCGAGAGTAGCCCTTATACTGGGCGGTACCATTATCGGAGCCGAAGCATTCCTTTCCGGCTGTAAAAACCCAGCAACATCTGCCACCGGTTCATTTTCTGCCGAAGACATTGCTTTTTTAGATGAAGTGGGCGAAACCATTTTACCGGCTACCAGCACCCCCGGCGCTAAGGAAGCGAAGATTGGCGAGTTTATGAAGACCATAGTAACCGATTGCTATGAGAAAAAAGACCAGGATGTTTTTGCAACAGCCATTCCCAAACTGAAGGAAGCCAGCAAGAAAAAATACAGCAAAGACTTTATGGAGCTTTCAGCAGCTGAAAAACACGACCTGCTTGTTGATATAGATAAAGAAGCCAAAGATTATAACAAAACCAGAAAAGAAGGTGACCCCAACCATTATTTCAGCATGGTAAAACAGCTTACCATTTGGGGATACTTTACCAGTGAGCCCGGCGCTACCAAAGCATTACGTTATGTAGCAGTACCAGGCCACTACGATGGCAACTTCCCCTACAAAAAAGGTGATAAAGCCTGGGCATTATAAACGCCAAATACAAAATTTGGTAATTAACATTTAACTATAGTATATTTGCACCGTAAAGCAATTGACGAAGGGAACGATAAACGTTCCCTTCTCTTTTTACCATATATGGCCACAGATACTTTAATACAGCAGATTGAACAGTTAGTTGACGAAACAATTGCCGCCGAACCCGAATACTTCAGGGTACAGGTAAAAATTAAGCCAACCAATAATGTAAAGGTTTTTTTAGATGGGGACAATGGTATATCCATTGAAAAATGTGTACAGTTTAACCGCAGCCTGTATAAAAAGCTGGAAGAAAGCGGCCTTGTACCCCCGGAAGATTTTTCGCTGGAGGTGTCATCCCCCGGCGTGGATGAACCCTTAAAGCAGCACAGGCAATATAACCGCAACATAGGCCGGTTAGTAGAAATAGTTTTTAACGATGGCTCAAAAAAAACCGGCAAACTGTTACAGGTAGCTGATGCTGATGTTATTATTGAACATACAGAAGGCAAAGGCAAAAAAGCTGTAACACAACAACTGGTAATACCATTCCTTAACATAAAAACAACAACCGTTCAAATTCAATTTTAATCCGGGGCCTGGGCCGTTATGCGGTGGCAGGCTGCGGGAAAGTTTAAAAATTTCCAGCTATGGCGAGTATAAACCTAATCGAAGCATTCCAGGAGTTTAAGGACGCAGAGAACATTGACCGTCCTACCATGATGAAAGTAGTGGAGGATGTGTTTAAAACCCTGCTTCGTAAAAAATATGGCAGCGATGAAAACTTTGATGTAATTGTGAATGCCGAAAAGGGTGACCTTGAAATTATACGCCGCCGTATGATTGTGGAAGATGGTGAAGTAATGGACCCCCTGGCCGAAATAGCGTACAGCGAAGCCATTAAACTGGAACCCGACTTTGAAGTAGGTGAAGAACTTTACCAGGAAGTTGATATACTCGATTTTGGCCGCCGAGCAATATTGGCTGCCAAACAAACACTGGCAAGCCGCATTGGCGACCTTAAAAAGAATGTACTGGTTAAAAAATATGGCGACAGGATTGGCGAAATAATGACTGCCGAAGTTTACCAGGTATGGAAAAAAGAAGTTTTGTTGCTGGATGAAGAAGGCAACGAATTAATTCTGCCAAAATCTGAGCAAATACCGCAGGATTATTTTAAGAAGGGTGAAAACATACGTGCCGTGGTGAAGAAAGTTGACATGAAAAACAACTCACCCGTTATTATATTAAGCCGCACCAGCCCCGATTTTTTAGCAAAGCTGCTTGAAATAGAAGTGCCTGAAATTTTTGATGGCCTTATAACAATTCGTAAAATTGTACGCGAGCCGGGCGAGAGAGCGAAAGTGGCTGTTGAAAGCTTCGATGACAGGATTGACCCTGTAGGTGCCTGCGTTGGTATGAAGGGCAGCCGTATACATGGTATTGTGCGCGAGCTTAAGAATGAAAATATTGATGTAATAAACTACACCACCAACATTCAACTGCTTATTCAGCGCTCATTAACGCCGGCCAAAATAAGCTACATGGAAATTGATAACGACAAAAAACATGTAGAAGCATTTTTAAAGGCCGACCAGGTATCGCTGGCCATTGGCAGGCGTGGTGTTAACATTAAACTGGCCTGCGAATTAACAGGCTACGATATTGATGTATACCGCGAAACAGAAGAACACGAAGAAGAGTTTGATATAGACCTTGAAGAGTTTAGCGATGAAATTGAACCCTGGATTATTGATGAGTTTAAAAGGGTGGGTTGCGATACGGCGCGCAGTGTACTTAACCTGAGTGCAGATGAACTTGAACGCAGGACAGACCTTGAACGTGAAACAATTGAAGATGTTAGAAGGGTGTTGAAAGAAGAATTTGACAGGGGTTAACAAAAACAAAGGTTTTTATTGAAGTTAAATACAGTATTGCTGCATATAATGATTGCTAAAGCATAGTTTTACAGTCAAAATAAAATGCAAAACCGGGCAACCGGCAGCAAAAGCTGTTTTTATACAGATATTATTAACTGCTGCATAACAAAATTTGCAGCAGAAACCTTCAAAAGCAACACATGGTTGTATTTGAAGGTCTCATACTAAAAAAAACGCCTGTAAAAATTTACAGGCGCAGGACAAAAAAAAGCTGAATGTCAGAACTGAAATTACCAAGATTGTTGCAGGCCGCCAGGGAGTTTAACATCGGGCAGGATACGCTCGTTGAATTTCTTGTAGGCAAAGGGTTTAGCCGCGACGCACTTACAGCCACATCTAAGCTTACGGAAGACATGTACAGGGCATTACAACATGGTTTCCAGGGCGATAAGGTTGCTAAAGGCAAGGCCGATATGATAGAAATACCAAAAGGCGTTCAGGCGGAAAGAAGGAAAAAGGATGAAGAGGAAATCTCTTTCAGAAAAGAAAGAGATGTAGTTAAGCCAGTGGTAAAGGAAGAACCAAAGCCAGCGGAGCCTAAACAGGAGCCAAAGCCAGAACCAGCACCGGTTTTTACAGCACCGGAACCTGTTAAAGAAGTATTTGCACAGCCCGTAGTGGCAGCGGCACCCCCTGTTATACAGCAACCAGAGGTAGTGGCACCGGCACCCGAACCGGAGGTTAATGCACAGCCGGTAGTTTCAGCACCACCAGCACCGCCCCAGCCTGAAATATTAAGGATTGAAGCGCCCGAGTTGGAAGGCCCGAAAATTATAGACAAGATTGATCTCTCCGCAATAGATTCTTCCACTAAACCAAGAAGGGACTTTAAAAAACCATTACCGGCAGAAGAAGAGCAAGTACCAGCACCTGTAGAGGAAATAAAGCCGGAAGAAACATATACGCAGCCAGTAGTTGAACATTATCAGCAGCCGGAACCTTCTCAGCCGGTTATTGTTGAGCAGCCTGTTGTAGTTGAAGCACCAGCACCGGAATATGCACCAGAAGCAGTTGAGCCAGAAACTACTTATGAAGCCCCGGAAGAAGTAACAGACCATCATGATGAAGCAGATGAACTGGATGATGTTGATGATGATGAAGCGGAGGAATCTGAATCAGGAAACAACGCCCCTGTTATAGAAAACATTAAGGCAGATAAGATAGAGGGCCCAAAAATACTGGGCAAAATTCAGTTACCTGTAGATAACGATACCAGGCCCAAAACAGCAGGCAGAGACGAAAAAAGAAAGCGTAAGCGCATACCTATTGATAAAAAGCCAGGTGATAACCGTGGTGTACCTGGTCAACAGCCGGGCGGCTTTAACAGAGATAACCGTGGCGGCACCGCACCAGGCCAGCAGGCAGGCGGTGGCTTTAACCGCACTGGTGCACCGGGCCAACAACCAGGCGGCTTTAACCGCCCGGGCCAGGCACCAGGCGCAGGCCAGCAGGCAGGCGGCCAAAACAGGGATAACCGTGCAGGCCAGCAGGCAGGCGGTGGTTTTAACCGTACCATACAGGCACCGGGGCAAAACAGGCCGGCAGCACCAGGCAGTGAAAACCGCCCTGCACGCAGGCCAATAACCATTAACAAATCCGGCACAGGTGGCGGCCATCAAGGTGGTGGCAGTCATGGCAGAAGGGAAGACAAAGAGATTGACCAGAAAGAGATACAGGAAAAGATAAGAGAAACGCAGGCCAAGCTGGCAGGTTCTGGCGGCAGGGGCAAAAGCCTTAAAGCCAAATACCGCCGTGAGAAGCGTAACGAAATGGCAGAGTCCATGGGCGACATGGGCGAAGACAACAAACTGCAGGTTACTGAGTTTGTAACGGTGAGCGAACTGGCCAATTTAATGGACGTAAGCTTTGCCGACATCATCAGCAAGTGTATGAGCCTTGGTATAATGGTATCCATTAACCAGCGCCTTGACGCAGAGGTGATTGAACTGGTAGCAGGTGAGTTTGGTTACGAAGTGGAATTTATGGGCCTTGAAGAAGCAGATGACGAGGAAGAAGATATTGAAGAAAACCCTGATGAATTGCAGGCCAGGCCGCCTATTGTTACCATCATGGGCCACGTTGACCACGGTAAAACATCGTTGCTTGACTATATACGCAGTGCCAATGTGGTAGCGGGTGAAGCGGGTGGTATTACCCAGCATATTGGCGCCTACGAGGTTACCTTACCTAACGGCAAGCATATCACCTTCCTTGATACGCCGGGCCACGAGGCGTTTACCGCCATGCGTGCACGTGGTGCCAAGATTACGGATATTGCTGTTATTGTAATTGCGGCAGACGATGCTGTGATGCCCCAAACAAAGGAGGCCATCAGCCATGCGCAGGCAGCTGGTGTACCAATGATATTCGCCATCAACAAAATTGATAAAGACGGTGCTAACCCCACCAAAATTTACGAGCAGTTATCGCAGATGAACCTGCTGGTGGAAGAATGGGGTGGTAAATACCAAAGCCAGGTGCTTTCGGCCAAAAAAGGCTTGAATGTTGACCTGTTGCTGGAAAAAATATTGTTAGAGGCGGAACTGTTGGATGTTAAGGCAAACCCTTCAAGGGAAGCAACAGGTTCAATTATTGAAGCCTCGCTTGATAAAGGCCGCGGTTATGTGGCTACTATGCTTGTACAAAACGGTACGCTTAAACAGGGCGACCTGTTGGTATCCGGCCAATACTATGGCCGCGTAAAAGCGATGTTTAACGAGCGTAACCAGCGTGTGCAAAAAGCGCCGCCATCAACACCGGTGGTAATATTGGGTTTAAGTGGTGCGCCGCAGGCGGGTGAAAAATTCAGGGTGTACGAGGATGAGGCAGAAGCTAAAGAAGCAGCTACCAAACGTGCACAGCTTGCACGCGAACAAGGCTTACGTGCCAAAAAACATATTACCCTTGATGAAATTGGCCGCCGCTTGGCACTTGGTAACTTTAAAGAGCTTAATGTAATTATAAAGGGCGACGTGGACGGATCGGTAGAAGCATTGAGCGACTCGTTGCAGAAGCTGTCTACACAGGAAATTGCCGTACAGGTGATACTGAAAGGCGTTGGCCAGATATCCGAGAGCGATGTGGTATTGGCCACAGCATCGGATGCTATTGTAATTGGCTTTAACGTTCGTCCTTCATCACAGGCCAGCAAACTTGCCGAGCAGGAAGGTGTACAAATTAAAATGTACTCCATCATCTATAACGCCATTGAAGAAATTAAGAGCGCTATGGAAGGCATGCTTGAACCTAAGGTGGAAGAGAAAGAAGTTGCCAATGTTGAGATACGCGAAGTGTACAAATTTGATAAGGCCACTGTTGCAGGTTGTTACGTGCTTGATGGCAAAATTAAGCGCGACAGCAAGATTCGCCTGTTCAGGGATGGTATACTTATCTACCCCCGTGCAGAAGGTGGATATGCTGAGTTTGGCAGCCTGAAACGTTTTAAAGACGACATGAAGGAAGTTGCATCTGGCTACGAGTGCGGTTTAACCATTAAAAACTTTGCAGATATAGCCGTGGGCGACACCATTGTAGCGTACGAAGAACAAGAAATAAAGAGGACCCTGTAATATAACAGGCAAACGTATATGATATTTTTACGGGAAGATTGTACAACCAGTCTTCCCGTATTTTTTAAGCCTCAGCGCTGTTAAGGCTGGAGGGTAGCAGTACCTATAAGCAACAAAATAAGCTGAAAAACTTACTTCAACTTGCATTAAAATCGTTCTAATAGGGCTGTAAGCCACTATATTTTTTGTTAAAACACAAAGTGTAACCCATTAGCTGGCTTTGAATAGCTATTTTTGACTTTACTGAAATTATGAAAAAGATACCTTTATTGCTGCTGGCAGCTTCTTTAACCATAACCGGCAATGTTTTTGCCCAAACGCAAAAAATAGTAGCCGATAAAATTGTGGCCCAGGTTGGGGACAAAATCATTCTTAATTCTGATATTCAGAATGCTATTATCGATTACAAACGCTCTGCTTCAACAAGTGGCACAGATGCGTTACCTCCAAATGCAGAGTGTTCGTTTATGGAAGGGCAGCTTATGCAAAAAGCACTGGTGATACAGGCCAATAAAGACTCCATATTGGTTAGCGATGATGAGCTTGATGCATTGCTTGATAACCAGATACGCTATTTCATAAGCCAGTACGGCAGCCAGGCTGAACTGGAAACCGTTGCAGGTAAAAGCATATACCAGATAAAAGAAGACCTGCGCCAACCTTTTAAAGAAAGAAAGCTGGCCGACCAGATGCGCAGTAAAATACTGGATAATATTAAAATTACCCCTACCGAGGTAAAAGATTTCTTTCTTAAAATACCGCACGATAGTTTGCCTTATTTAGAAAGTGAGTTGGTATTAAACCAGATAATACTTTACCCCAAAGCAAATAAGGATGTAGAAGAATACTTAACCAACCAGTTATTAGACTGGAAACACCAGGTGGAAAGTGGCCAGAAAAAGTTTGATGCCCTTGCGCGTTTATACACACAGGACCCCGGCAGCCGCGAAAACGGTGGCCAGTACTCGGTAAACAAAAACGATAAGCAGTGGGACCCTATTTGGTTTGCCGCTATCTGGAAGTTGAAGGAAGGCCAGGTATCGCCAGTTATTAAATCAAAATTTGGCCTGCACATTATACAAATGGTAAGCCGCGCAGGCGATGATGCTGTAATACGCCACCTGTTGCTAATACCCTCTGTAACACAAGCCGAAATTAAACAGGCTAAAACAACGCTGGACTCCGCACGTTCCAAAATTCAGGCTGGCCTTGTTAATTTTGGCCAGGCAGTAAACGCATTAAGCGAAGATGAACAAGGTAAAAGCAATGGAGGCGCAGTAACATCACCAAGAACCGGCTCCATTTTCGTTACAATAGATGAACTTGATAAAGACATGGTAGTGGCCATAAAAGGCTTGAACCCCGGCGATATTTCGCAAACACAGGTATACAAAGACGATCGCCAGCGCGATGCGGTGCGTATTGTTTACTTAAGAACAAGAACTGAGCCGCATATTGAAAACCTGAAGGACGATTATAATAAAATATCGCAGCAGGCGCTTGATTTAAAGAAAAACCAGACTTTGCAAAAGTGGTTTAAAGACCATATATCCACTTACTACGTTAATTTGGATAAATCATTTTCAGCATGCAACAACCTGGCCCCATGGCTACAGGCAGCGGGTGTAACAAGTGCATCCAGATAAACAAAAAATAGTTTTATACAGCCAAAAGGCTGATAGTCAAATAAAAACAGTATTAAAAAGCCCCCTGCTTTAACCGGCAGGGGGCTTTTTAATAAATAAAATTTGGTAAATTACATGTATGTACATACATTTGTGTTGTGAAATTAGAACAAGCCATAAAAAGCAGTAAATTTAAAAGCGAAGTGCAGAAAGCGGGGTTAAATATATTATATACAGCCTGGTGGTTAAAAACCATTATGAGCAAAGAGTTGAAGGAGTACGGGTTAACACACGAGCAATACAACGTGTTGAGGATATTAAAAGGTAAATACCCGGAGCAGATGTGCGTAAGGGATATTGCCTGCCGCATGATTGAGAAAAACTCTAATGTTCCGCGTATTATTGACAGGCTGGAGGTTAAAAAATTGGTGCGCCGCAACACATCTGCCGAGGATAAGAGGGAAACAGTAATTACGCTTACAATGGCAGGTATAAATATGCTCGCAATAACCACAGAAAAAATTAACGGATTGTATAACGAAACAATACAAATGGATGAAGAGTGTGCAGGCACACTTAACAGCCTGCTCGAAAAAATGAGGGCAAACGAGATTTAATATTTTTTTTACATAATACATGTACATACACGTAATAAAAGGAGTAATTTTATGAACACCATTTTATACAAAGCAAACGAGAGAGGCCACGCTAACCACGGCTGGCTTAACAGTTATCACTCTTTTAGTTTTGCCAATTTCTATGATGCTGAAAAAATACATTTTGGCGCTTTAAGGGTTTTAAACGATGATACAGTACGAGGCGGATTTGGTTTTTCAAAACACCCGCACGATAATATGGAGATTGTATCCATACCATTAAGCGGCGATTTGGAGCATAAGGACAGTACCGGCCGCCACGAGATAATACGCCAGGGCGATGTGCAGATAATGAGCGCGGGCAGCGGCATTGCACACAGCGAGATGAACGCGAATAAAGACAAGGAAGTGAAGTTTTTACAGGTATGGGTTTTTCCGAAAGAAAAGGACATACAACCCCGGTACGAGCAAAAAACCTTTTCCCCCGAAACAAGGGTTAACACTATAAAAACAGTAGTGGCCCCAAACGATGCAGAGGCGGTTTGGATAAACCAGGATGCATGGTTTTCGCTGGCAAGCCTTGAAAAGGATGTTACGGCTACTTATACCTTTAAAAAACCGGGCAGCGGCTTATATGCTTTTGTTATTGAAGGTGGCACAATAATTGGCACCCAGGCCCTGGGCAAAAGGGATGCATTGGGCATAACCGGTGTAAATGAAGTAACGTTAACGGCTACCGAAAAAGCAGAAGTACTGTTGATAGAAGTACCCATGCAGTTTTAATAAGTACACAAACCAATTTTTAAAATACAATAAAAACACACAAACAATGGCAACTTACAAAATTGACCCAGCACACTCAGAAATTCTGTTTAAAGTAAAGCACCTGATGATTACCAACGTAACAGGCAGCTTTGGCACATTTGATGGTACACTTGAAAGCGAATCAGCAGACTTTAGCGATGCAAAAGCAACGTTTGAAGCTGATATCAACAGCATTACCACCAACAACGAGCAGAGGGATGGCCACCTTAAGAGTGATGACTTTTTCAGCGCCGAAAAATTTCCTAAACTCACGTTTGTTTCTACAAGCTTTGTAAAAGTAAACGATGAAGATTACAAACTTACCGGCGACTTAACCATTAAAGGCGTAACAAAATCAGTTACCCTTGATGTTGTGTATGGCGGCACCACCAACGACCCCTGGGGCCAAACAAAAGCAGGCTTTGAAATTAACGGCAAAATAAACCGTAAAGATTTTGGCCTGGTATGGGGTGTTGTTACAGAAGCTGGCAGCGTTTTACTTGGTGATGATGTAAAACTTGCCCTTAATGTACAGTTTACTAAACAGGCTTAGTTAATTTTCATACCTGGGTACTTCCCCTTCCCCTTTAAAAAAAGGGGAAGGGTTACCCGGATGAAAAAGGAGGCGTTATGACAAAAGAGGTGGAAGAAGTATACTCGTCATCCTCAGTAAACATGGTTGGCGATGGCTTTAGGGTAATTAATTATTTTCCTAACGGCAACAGGTTAGGCAAAAAGATAAGCCCGTTTATTTTATTGGATTATCACCCCCCTTTTTATTATCCCCCAACACAAAATAAACGCGGCGTAGGGGTACACCCGCACAGGGGCTTTGAAACAGTAACTCTCGCTTTTGAGGGCTATGTGGCCCACCACGACAGCGCTGGCAACAGCGGCATTATAGGCCCTGGCGATGTACAATGGATGACGGCTGCCAGCGGAATTTTACACAAAGAATATCACGAACAAACATTTGCAGCCACGGGCGGCAACCTGCACATGCTGCAATTATGGGTAAACCTGCCAGCAGCTTATAAAATGAGCCCGCCAAAATACCAGGCCGTAAAGCAAGCGCAAATGGGTTTGGCCCAACTGCCGGATACTGGTGGAAAAATATGGGTTATAGCAGGTGAATTTAATGGTATAAAAGGCCCGGCCTTTACCTTTACGCCCATAAACATGCTTAGGGCGATTCTAAACAACAACTCAACCGTACAGTTTACTTTTCCGGCACAGCACAATACAGCCATTTTAGTAATTGCAGGGGCAGTTTTAATAAATGGCACCACCCACGCAGAGGAAAAAAACTTTGTTCTGTTTAGCCATAGTGGCGAAGAAATTACCGTAACAGCCAGTAGTGATGCAGAATTTGTAGTGCTTGATGGCGAACCAATTAACGAAACTGTTGTTCAATATGGGCCGTTTGTAATGAATACCCCCGCTGAAATACAGCAGGCTATAGCAGATGTTAACAACGGAAAGTTTGGTTACCTTACGTAAAAACAATCAATATATAACCATGAATATAGAAATAGTATCCGGCAGCCCGCGCGAAGCAAGTGTAACACACAGGCTGGTGCTCTTCCTGGAGAAATATTTGAAAGAAAAAACAACACATAATATTGGGGTGATAGATGTGCGCGACTGGCAACTGCCCCTGCTGCAGCAGGATGTATATTCAAATGCAGGCAAAGCGCCCGAAGCATTGCAGCCGCTGGCAAAACGCATGTTTAACGCAAATGCTTTTATACTGGTAACACCAGAATACAACGGCAGCTATACCGCAGCATTAAAAAACGTTTTTGACCATTTTCCCAAACAAACACATAAAGCTTTTGGTATTGTAACGGCAAGTACTGGTGCATTGGGCGGTATACGTGCCAGCCAGCAAATGCAGTTGCTTATACATGCTTTGTTTGGCATTGGCAGCCCCTACATGCTTATTACCCCTCATATTGACAAAAAATTTGACCATGAGGGCAACCTGCTGGACGAAACTTTTTTAAAAACGGTGGATGTTTTTGCCAATGAATTTATATGGCTGGCCGAAAGCCTGGCCCCTCAAATGCAATCAATTGTATAAATAACTTTTTTGTACACCAACTAAATGTAACTTTGCGCCTTCTCCGCAAAAACTACCATGAGTGACGAAATAAAACACGAATGTGGGCTCGCCTTCATTCGGCTTAGAAAACCGTTTTCTTATTACCTGCAAAAGTATGGGTCGGTAACGTATGGGCTTAACAAGCTGTACCTTTTAATGGAAAAACAGCATAACCGTGGCCAGGATGGTGCGGGTATTGCCGCCGTAAAGCTTAATGTTGAACCAGGTTACCCCTACCTAAACAGGCTGCGCAGTAACGCGCCG
>CAZRDD010000040.1:0-17694 GCA_964598675.1 uncultured Parafilimonas sp. | reverse complement strand
GGTATAAAACAGCAAAGGCTGCCTTTTGATGGCAGCCCTTACTTTTATTGACCTTTGGGGTTATGCTAAAACGCTGATAAGCCCTTTTATTACCGCACCGAGTTTTACAGCCTCAAATATTTTTTGCTGGCTGCCCCCGTGATTAATCACGGATTGCTCATGGCTGGTAACGCACATTTCGCAACCATTTAGCGCTGATACAACAAGGCTGGTAAGCTCAATACACTCCTTGCCCAAAACCTGATTTACCATAATACTCATTTTTATGCCTGCAGGCTGGTTACTGTAAAACTCCTTTTGCATAAAATGGCGAAAACGGTAAAACACGTTGTTGGTGTTCATTAACGAAACCGCTGCTATAATTTCAGCAATTTCAGCCTGCGTAGCACCAGCTTCCTCTGCCATAGCAGTAAAAGACCTTGTTAATGGCTTATACTTTTCGTTAACAGCAGTGGCAAGGGCCAGTAATACTGCTTCTTTCCTGTTAAGGTACTGGGTATTGTTTAAAACATTGCCAGTGTTAATTTTAAGGTCTTTAATATAACGGGCTTCTGTATTAAGCAGTACCTGGGCGTTGGCCGAAGCAGTATAACCATCAAGCTTTAAATCGCTCAACAGGTTTATAAATGTTTCATTCTCAATTACAAAACTTTCGCTCATGTGTAAATCATTTAATAAACACCGTTGCTGCTTGTATTATCATATTAGGCTGTAATAACGGTGTTAGGGTAATTATTAATTAAGGCTAAGCTGTGTGGTTAAAGTTTCTTCACCTTTTGTCCAGTTACAAGGGCAAAGTTCATCTGTTTGCAGGGCATCCAATACACGTATAACTTCCTGAACGCTGCGGCCTACATTAAGGTCGTAAACGCTAACCCAGCGAACAATACCCTGTGGGTCAATAATAAAAGTAGCGCGGTAAGCAATTTTTTCTTCTGCATCCAAAATACCCAGTTCTTCTGCAAGGCTTTTTGATGTATCTGCCAGCATAGGAAATTTAAGGTCGCGCAGGTCTGCATGGTCTCTTCTCCAGGCTGCATGTACAAATTCGCTGTCGGTAGAAGCGCCAATCAAAACAGCATCCCTGTCGGCAAAGTCACTGGCTTTTTTGTTAAATTCAGCAATCTCAGTAGGGCATACAAAAGTAAAATCTTTAGGCCACCAAAACATTACTGTCCATTTGCCTTTGGCAGTAGCGGTTTCAAGTGTAATGTCGGTAAACTCTTTACCTTTTTCAATAGAAACTACGGCTTTCTTTTTAAACTCAGGAAATTTGCTTCCAATCGATAAAACTCTGTTGCTCATATTATATGTGTTTTAATTAAGTCTGTCAGGTAAAGTGTAGATTTAAATTGCCCTAAGGGGCTATTTTTAAATCTGCTGCAAAAGTGCTGTATTTTGTAATAGAGGTGAATTATGATTTTCTATAAGGTATAGATAAAATCTATTTAATTGAAATTGAAATCAATAAAAATTTCACGAAAAAAGAAAATAGCGCGCAGTTGCTTTTGCATTTTAATAATTGTTAATTTTACTATTATTCAATCCTTAAATAAATATGGTGCATAGTTTTATACGCTTAGGTATAAGGTATAACTATATAAATAAGATTGATAGTTAAAGATAATTACGCTATATGAATAATTTTTTAAAAGCCGGCTGCTTTATGTTGGTAGCAGCACTTCCTGGTTCTTTAATGATAAATGGTTGCAAAGCACCTTCGGCCAAAGTAGAGGCAGACTCAACTAAAAAGCCCGCGTTTCTTTCTCAGCCATTAATAAGTGATATATACACAGCCGACCCCTCTGCACACGTATTTAACGGCAAAATTTACATTTATCCGTCGCATGATATTGATGCGGGCATACCCGAAAATGACAACGGTGACCATTTTGCTATGCGCGACTACCATATTTTTTCCATGGATAGTATTGGTGCAACCCCTGTTGATAACGGAATAGCGCTGGATATTAAAGATATACCCTGGGCAGGCAGGCAGTTATGGGCACCCGATGCTGCTTTTAAAAACGGTAAATATTACCTGTATTTTCCGGTAAAAGATAAAAAGGATGTTTTTCATATTGGCGTAGCGGTTAGCAATGCACCTGCCGGGCCATTTAAGGCAGAACCACAGCCCATTGATGGCAGTTTTAGTATAGACCCTGCCGTGTTTACTGACAGTGATGGCAGCACTTACATGTATTTTGGCGGTATATGGGGTGGGCAATTACAAAGATGGGCATCGGGCAAGTATGACAGCAGTGGCTCAAAAACTGATTTAAAGCAGGATGATAAACCTGCCTTAAGCTGTAAGGTTGTAAAACTTACCGGCGATATGCTGCATTTTGCGGAACCTGTAAAGGATGCTGTAGTAATTGATAAAGATGGCAAGCCATTGCTTACAAAAGACCACGACAGGCGTTTTTTTGAAGGGAGCTGGATGCACAAATACAATGGTAAATACTACTTTACTTACTCAACTGGTGATACGCATTTTTTAGCTTACGCTACCGGAACATCGCCTTATGGCCCGTTTACATACCAGGGCACTTTTATGAAGCCGGTACAGGGTTGGACTACACATCACTCCATTATTGAGGTTAATGGTAAATGGTTTTTGTTTTATCACGATACCCAGCTATCAGGTAAAACACATTTGCGAAATGTAAAAGTTACACCACTACAGCACAATGCTGATGGCAGTATTGTGTTAATTGACCCTTTTGTACGTTTGCAATAATGATGAACAGTGTTATTGCTCATTGGTAATCAAACCAATTGCGTAGTCTTTAACAACATCCTTATTTTCAATTATATTTTTAATTGTGGCAGCCACGGGGTAATCTGGTATAATACCGTGGCCCGTAGTAGCCGAATTTTTAAGTATGGAATAGGAAGTTGTTGACAGGCTGAAATTTATTTTAGTATTGGGTAGTACAAAAGCAGCTGCGTTGCCGCTGACGATAGTATTGTTACCTCCACTTTCGTCACCCACAAAAACGGCCCGTTGATAAAATTTAAGCCTGGAGCAAATAATGGCGGTGTTAGAGAAACAGCCTCCGTTAATAAGCACTACTAATTTACCTTTAAAGTTTGCAGCATTTGCCTGCATGGTGTTAGCCGGGCCCCCTTTTAACAATAATTGAAAAGAGCTGGGAAGAAGATAGGAAAGCAATTGTTGGCCGTTTTCAAAATCGCCACCCTGGTTATCCCTTAAATCTAATATCATGCTTTTAACACCTGTTGCCTGTATTTGCTTAAAAATACTGTCAATGGTGGTTTTAAAGTTTTGATTGTAATTATTCAACAAGTGTTCGTTATCAAAATCTTTAATTGTAAGTATGGCATAGGTTTTTGCAGCAGGCACCGTTAGTGTTATGGCTTTATCGGCGTGGCTGTTCCATATACAATTGGCATATTTTAGCTGGCGGTAATATTTTATGCTGTCTTTTATTAAAGTTTTTACAAGTACGGTTTGTGGCTGACTATCTGCTTTTTTAATTGTTATAGAAATGGCTGATGAGTGCCCAAATGAGAATCCATAATATTCTTTAAAATAATTCTCTAAAATCCAGGTAGGATAGGTTTCATTTTCGCCGTCATGTATTTGCCTTGCAAGCAAAAAGCTAAGTATGTTGGTTGATGGGGCTTGATTGATAGCAAGAATTTCTGAACCTGGCTGTAAGGCGGTGTCAGCCGAGCAGTTCATGGTTACATACATACGGCCACTACTAATTTTAACGTAGAATGGCAAATATTTGCTGGTATTGCTCATAAAGGCTGTAGCTGCATCACCTGGCAAAAACATGGTATGGCCATCTTTTATTTTGGCATTCAAAAGGGTTATCATGTTATAAAATTCCATATCAGTTAACGGCTCAGTTATGGTTTTATAAAGACTGTCCAAAAAATTATCAAGTACCGGTTTTGGCGTGTATAAATATAAGTTGGGGTGTATCTTTTCAAGCTTTGCCCTAACAAAAATAAAGTCGCTCTGCAATTCACTAACGCTGTATAATTTGCCTGGGTTGTATACCGGGTTTTGGCAAATACCTGTTGTGGTAATACATACACTTATAAGCAATAGTAGTAACCACCTGGTCTTTGATATCATAACGCCTTTATGGTTTAAATTGTAAAAGTGGAGAGGGTGTTATATTAAACGATGAGGCAGCACCTAAAAGTATACAGATAAGGTTTTAAACACTGCTTTAGCTGGTACCGGGTGCGTTTATAACAAAACCAATATTACAATAGCGATGCTTGCAGGCACCAGGGTTTATGTTATTTGCCAGTTTACTGCTTTTCAGTATCACACTTGTTATAAATGGCCATACGGGCAATATAAAATGTATGACTTTTACTGGTACTACAAATTACATAGACCAAAATTTATGCCACGAGGAGGTGTTTTGGTGAATATTGATGTAGAAACGAATAATTCTGATGTGGAAGAAGAAGGTTTCTATAATAGACTTTTTATTGCTGTTTAACAGTAATTGCCCTTTCCACAATTTCTTTAACAATTGAATCAAGCTGAAGAGCCGATTCCTTTAGCAAGGTTATATATTCCCTGTTTTCGTTTGTAAAATTGCTTTCGTCAAGCAGGTTTATAAGGCCTTCCATATTGGCAAGAGGGGCCCTTACAATGTGAGATTGTAGCTGGGCAATTTTTTTGAGTTCTTTATTTTGGGCCAGTAACTTTTCAGCATAGTTTTTCATATCAGTTATATCAACCAGGCATAGCATAACCGCATAAACATTGGCTACGGAATCGTAAATGGGTTGCAGTGTATTGCGCAGCCAAAGTTTTTGCCCTGCGGCAACTATCGGCCCCTCAAATGTAATATTCTGCCGGGTGGTAAGTACTTGTTTTACTTTGTTAACATACCTGTCGCCGGTTTCTTTATCAAAAAAAGTATAAATGGTACCGGCCGTTAACTCTTCAATAGTAGTGTTAATTTTTTTGCAGGCAATTTCATTACCAAAAAGATATTTACCGTTTTCATCCATTATCAAAATAATGTCGTTGGAGGCTTCTACAAGGCTGCGGTATTTTTCTTCGTTTTCTTTTAGCGCAATTCTTGCTTTTTTCTCGGCGGTAATATCCTTTACTGTTGAAAGTAGATTTACAGGCAGGCCGTTTATATCCCGTATAACGGTAAAATACGAGGAGCAATACCGCCATTCCCCCCTTTTATGTAATATTCTAAATTCGGCAGTAAAATTTTCAAAGCCACTGTACAGGTTGTAGTTAATACTGTTCTTAATTGTATCAATGTCTTCCGGGTGGATTATTGCAAAGGTTTCCATTGCAATCATTTCCTCGGGTGTATAACCTGTAACGTTAATTGAAGAGGGTGAAATATACGAGCGGGAGTAATCAATGTTATACAAAATCAGCATGTCCGATATATTGTCGGCCAGCATTCTGTAACGTTGTTCACTTTCAAAAAGGGCTTTCTGGTCTTTTTTCCATTCCGTAATATTTCTGGTGGTAGTAACAAAGCCTGTTAAGTGTTTCTCTTTGTTTCTAATTGCTTTTACAGTTATCTCGCAATAGAGCCAATGGCCTTGTTTGTGCCGTAATTTTACACCAATAAAAAATTTTTCTTCGTCTGTTTGTTGTGCTTTAAGCACAACCTCCTTGGTAAGCCTTTCAAAGTCTTCAGCATCCATTATATCCGATGAATCGCTGCCCAAAAGCTCCCATGGTTCATAACCCAGTAAGTATTTTGAAGAGGGGGAAACGTATTCGCGTTTTCCCTGGTTGTTATAAAGCGCAACCATGTCAATAATATTATCTGCAAGCATTCTGTACTTTTCCTCACTAAGCCTTAATGCTTTTTCAAATTTTGCCTGGTCGGTAATGTTTCTTACGGTAAATAAAAAGTTAACTATTTTTCCTGTATCATCGGAAATGCCTTTTATTACTGTTTCAACAGTTATTTTTTCGCCGCTTTTATGTTTAAGGTGGTAACGTACTATTTGCTGGCCCTGGCCTTGCATAACTGCTTTTTCTGCCTGTTGCATCAGTGTCTCATCATCTGGTGAAAAAAATACATTAACAGTGCCCTGGTTTTCCAAAAGCTCCTGTGGGCTGTATCCAATAAGCCCCAAAGAGGAAGGGGATACGTAGATACGGTAATGGTTTGTAGTTAGCAATACCACCATATCCACAATATTATCTGCCAACATGCGGTACAGTTCCTCGCTTTTGCGTTTAGCTGTTTCTGTTTCGTGGTGTTTGGTAATGTCTCTTGATGTAGAAAGAATATTTATAAGCTCCCCCTTGTCATTTCGTATACCTTTTAGCACAGATTCCACATACACCCAGTACCCTTGTTTATGCTTTATTCTGTAACTGGCTGTAACTTTTTGAATATCCTGGTAAATAGTATTCTGCAGGATGTTAAAAAAATAAGGCGCATCCTCCGGGTGAATTAAATCTCTTATGGTGCCGGTTAAAAATTCATCCTGTGTATAACCTGTAAGCGGCAGGCATGATGGGGATACGTATAAGCATTGAAGGGTTGGCGATAAAAGCACAACCAGGTCAGTAATATTATCGGCCAGCAAACGGTATTGCTCCTCGCTTTTACGCATGGCTTTTTCCGCTTCCGCCTGCCTGGTAACATCCCGCAACGAAATTAAATAGCTGTTTATGTTTCCGTCAGCATCCCTTATGGCCTTTGGCACCCCTTCCATAGTTATTTTGGTACCGTTTTTATGCCTGAAATTAAACTGTGCAATACCGGTACCTTCACCATGTGCCATTGTGGAGATGGCAGCCCATGCCACATTGCGGTCTTCCTGGTCGTAAAACAATACCCGTTGTGGATTTCCTTCAAGCAATTCGTGAGGATGGTAACCCGTTAAATTATAGGAAGATGGCGAAACATACACCCTGCGTGAGTCTGGGGCCAGCACTACTACCATGTCTATAATGTTCTCTGCCACCATGCGAAACTGCTCCTCGCTTTTTTGCAGTTCCATTTCCGCCTTTTTTTTACTGGTTATATCCAGCACGATGCCTGTTGCTTTATCAGGCTCGCCAGTAGAAGGGCTATTTTTAAAGCTGGTAAAAACTTCCACGTATTTGGTTTCGCCCAAAATATTTAATGCATATTCCCCGGTAAAATCTTCTGCCTTTTTCTGTTTTTGGTAAAAGTCTTTTATCAGGCTGTCATATTGTGTTTGGTCAAGTATGTTTTTCCATAAGTCCCTGTATTGCTGGCTGGTAGAAATTTTACATTGAAAAATGGCTTCCATGCCTTCGTTCCAAACAAATTCATCAGTAGCGTAAGCAAACTCCCATGCTCCAAACCTGGCTGATTTTTCGGCCAAATTATATCTTTCAACAATTACTTTAAAATTGTTCTGCTGTTTTACCTGTTCGGTAACATCCCTTACAACCATTACGAAGCCCTGTATGTAATTTGCTTGGGAATATATACCCGAGATATTGGCATTATAGTAATGTTTGCCATCTGGCATAGCCAGGCTGTAATCTATATTTTGTGTTTGGCCCGTTGTTTCAGTTTCATCAAGCTTCGCCTGTATTGCAGTTATTATTTCGGCAGGAAAGTCAATTTCAGTTATTTTTCTGTGCAGAAAAGCCCCAGGTGGAATATAAAGCTGTGATGAATCCGGCTGAAAAATATCTACAAAAACCCTGTTCTTATCAAATACAAAAACAAGGTCGTGCATGGCATGCAGCACGGCTGCATAATTCTGCAAAAGCTCATGCTTTCCCTCTAGATTGAAATCATGTTTAGGCCTGGCTTCCATAAAAATTATGGAGTATTTATTTCGTTTCTATGGCAAGAATATAACTTACAACCCCCTAAAGTATAAATTATTTGTGTACTTAATACATGTTGTGTTTGGCTTTATGGGTTCTTAATCATGTTTAAAGGTGTTTTTAATAACTGGCGTTTTTTAGAGATTTATTCCTTCCGAAAAAAAAGACAGGCACAGTGCTGCACATAAAAATGGGGGATGGCCTTGCAGAAAGCCATCCTCCATTAGGGATTTTAGTATAAATTATGCGCCTGCGGGTTGTAGTGCTTCAATTTCTGCAAGGTTGGCACTCAATTCATTATCGGTAAAATAATGGTCAGTAAGTTTTCCTTCAAAATAATCGGCATAAGCCTGCATATCTACAAAGCCGTGGCCGCAAAGGTTAAATAGTATTGTTTTTTGTTTGCCTTCAATTTTAGCCTGGTTGGCTTCGCGTATTACCTGTGCTATAGCATGTGTGGCTTCCGGTGCTGGAATAATACCTTCGGCTTTAGCAAATTTTACACCTGCATCAAAACACTCCAACTGCTGTAAAGCCTGTGCTTCTATAAGGCCATCTTTTAAAAGCTGGCTGCACAACACGCTTGCACCGTGGTAGCGCAGCCCACCCGCATGTATACTGGCCGGCCTGAAGTTGTGCCCCAGTGTATACATGGGTAATAGTGGGGTATAACCTGCGGTGTCGCCAAAGTCGTAT
This sequence comes from uncultured Parafilimonas sp., assembly GCA_964598675.1. Lineage (GTDB taxonomy): Bacteria > Bacteroidota > Bacteroidia > Chitinophagales > Chitinophagaceae > JABDFW01. The sequence goes on along the minus strand of CAZRDD010000040.1, from coordinate 9,194 downwards.
TTGAAAACGCCTTTGGTTAGTTTGGGGCAACTGGCTGGTTCAACAGCAATACAACGCACATCCTTTGTACCATTTAATTTATTGCGCAAAAAAGGAAAGGAAATGCCTGCAAAATTGCTGCCGCCCCCAAGTGGTGCAATTACAATATCCGGGTAGTCGCCAGCATATTCCATTTGCTTCATCGCCTCCTGGCCAATAACCGTTTGGTGCATCAGCACATGGTTAAGCACAGAGCCAAGGCTGTATTTGGTATGTTCATCTGCTACAGCCCGTTCAATAGCTTCCGAAATGGCAATACCAAGGCTGCCGCTGGAGGATGGGTCCTGCGCAAGTATGTTTCTGCCTGCCTGGGTTCGGTTACTGGGCGATGCATATACGTCGGCACCAAAAGTGTTCATCATTATTTTGCGGTAGGGCTTTTGGTCGTAACTGATACGTACCATATAAATTTCGCAGCCCATGTTAAACTGCGCACAGGCAAAACTTAAAGCAGTACCCCATTGGCCTGCGCCGGTTTCGGTTGTAAGCCGTTTTACACCCTGTTGTTTATTGTAATAGGCTTGCGGAACAGCGGTGTTGGGTTTGTGCGACCCGCTGGGGCTGCCGCCCTCGTATTTATAATAAATTTTAGCCGGGGTATCCAATAGTTTTTCAAGCCCGTAAGCCCTCATCATAGGGGTGGGCCGCCAAATGCGGTAGATATCCTGCACCTGGTCAGGTATTTCAATAAAGCGTTCTCCACTAACTTCCTGCATAATAAGTTCCATTGGAAAGATGGGGGAGAGGTCATCGGGCCCTACTGGTTGCTTGGTGCCGGGGTGCAGTGGCGGCAATGGTTTATTAGGCATATCGGCCACAATGTTGTACCAGTGCTGTGGCATTTCAGATTCGTTCAGAAAAATCTTTTTCTGCGGCATACATCGTTGTTTAGATAGATAAATGGTTTGAAAGTAGCAAGTTATGAATATTAGGGATTTGAAGATTGACTATTGTCATGGCAAGGATTTTTTATTATATAGCGCCATTTTTAAGCATTAATATAAAAGATTTTCAGGATATTTATAACACATAAATCTATTAAAGCAGCTTTATTAAACATGAAACAGCCATTCAGCAACAAACACAATGTAAAAATTAATCATCAGCAAAATATAGCCACCGGCATCATCAAACAAACATTTTTTTATGGCTTGTTATTTTTGGGTGCCAGTTTTTTTATCCAGTCTGATGATAAAAGCATGTACATAGTATTGCTTGTAATTGTTGTTTTGGTGGGTCTGGCAAACCTTATAAGGGGACTGTTCCCCAAAAACAGGCGGCATGGCCGCGATAAGCATGGCCACCATAATAAACATAACCAAAATGGCCACGGCCATTAATCATCCGGTGTTATATATCCGTAACAACGACACCGGGTTTTGCATAACTCAACCTGCTTAGTTTTTTTGTAGTATGGTAACTGTCTAACCCGCTGCAGGTAACAGTTCCCGAAGCTTCAATATCAATAAAACCATCTTTGCCTATTGCACGTTCCGGCAGGTGTATGTATTCTATTTTGCCTATAATAAGTATGGTGCCATTAAGTTCTATATCCATGCGTTGCACAAACTTGCAGGCAAAGCGTATATGGCTTTCTTTTACAAAAGGGGCATGTATGCCTTCTGTATACGCTGGTGTAAGCCCGCAGGCATCAAACTCCGATGTTTCTGCACTATACCTTGCCGATGTTTGGTGGGCCTGCCGGTAAATAGCCTCATTTAAATGATTGATGGTGTAGGATGATGTCTCCAGAATATTGTTAAGTGTATGCCGTGGTGATACATCGGGCCGTACTATAATGCCGCATAAGGCCGGGTTAGCCCCGAGGTGGAAAAATGAACTGAATACGGTTAGGTTTGGCTGGCCCGCTGCATTAGCAGTGCCAATCATTACCACGCTTTTAAAACCACCCAGCGAGTTAATTAGTGCCGCGCGGTAGCGTGTTTCCATTGCCAGCAAATCCTGTTCTTTTATAACGGTATTCATCGTAAATATTATGTTGTTTTTTAGCGTTTGCTTATTTTGTTCATGCTTATGGTGCGTTGCCTTTGGCATTTAAAGCGGGTAATTTCTGCGGGGCGTTTGGCAAGGTGCTTCATGCTGGTACCGCTGTTTACCCGTTTTCGCCAAAGTAAAAAGCTGCTTGTTTTAAGTTGCTTCCGCATGAGTTTTATTACCTGTGCCTCAGTAAGTCCAAATTGTGCGTAAATGGCTTCAAAAGGGGTGCGGTCCTCCCAGGCCATTTCTATTACCCTGTCTGTTTCCAACATGTTTAGCTGTTGCATGCCATTAATAACAGTTACCTGCTAAAATGGTTGTTTACGGGCTCATACATTTTAAAAATGCTTTTGCAGGGCTGAGGTTTCACTGTATAAAGATGCTTTAGCAGGCCTTGCTTTTGCGGTTATACCACCTTGCAAAAACTTTGCTAATAAACACTGTTTATAAATTTATTCTGATAATAATTGTGTTGCTTTATGCTATAACTTCGGTATAGCGCAGTATGCTGCCATGTTTATCAGGTGCTTAAAACCAGGTAAATTGGTATGTATAACGGTTACTTAGCTTACTAAGAAATTATTAACGGTTAAAACCACTTGCCATGCAGCACCTTAAAGTATATAACAAGCACGATGTGCTGTTATTAACCCGGCTACGACGTTTTGAAACAAAAATTGGCGAACGCATCAGCGTTTTACAAAACCCCGCAAATATTGAAGAGTCGCTTGAAAAAACAACTGCAAAATTTGTAATTGTTGGTATACCCGAAGATATTGGCGTAAAAGCAAACCTTGGTACAGGCGGTACAAGCAGTGCCTGGGTGCCTTTTTTGCAGGCATTTTTAAATGTACAGAGCAATGACTTTTTTACTGCTGATGAAGTGTTGTTGCTGGGACACCTGGACTTTACTGAACTTGCTTCTTTAATAGAAAACAACGCATACAGCAGCGAAGAGCGCATTGAAGCATACCGCCACGCTGTTAATACGGTGGATGATGCCGTTGAAAGCATTGTTAAGTTAATTACAAGGCATAATAAAATACCCATTGTAATAGGCGGCGGGCATAATAACAGCTACGGTTGTATTAAAGGGGCCGCAAAGGGCTTATGCAAGGCTGGTGTTATACCTATTGCACAGTTAAATGCCATAAACCTTGATGCTCATGCCGATTTCAGGCCTATTGAAGGCAGGCACAGCGGCAACGGCTTCAGGTATGCGGACGAGGATGGCTACCTTGAAAAATACTGCGTAATTGGGTTACACGAAAACTACCTGCCACAAAATATATGGGTGGATATTGTAAACGACCCGTTTCTTGATGTAATTACTTATGAAGATATTTTTCTGCACGAAAAGCGCAGCTTTTTACAGGCTGTTGCACACGCAGCCGATTTTACCTCCGATACTTATTGCGGCATAGAGTTAGACCTCGATTGTATTGAGCATACTTTAAGCAGTGCCGCATCGCCGGTAGGAGTAAAGCCCTTACATGCAAGGCAGTATGTTACTTTTGCTGCTGCTGACTGCAAAGTGGCATACCTGCATATATGCGAAGGAGCCGTGCAGCTTGACGATGGCAGAAGAGATGAAAGTACCGGAAAACTGATAAGCTACCTTGTAACAGATTTTATAAAAGCAAGCCAGGGCTAACCTTAATGAGCTTATTTGCCCTTTGGCGGCGGTACACCAGAAACATCTTTTTTATCGGCAGTGGGTTTATCCCTGCTGATATCGAATGAGTAGGATATACTGATGCCCTGCCTTATACGGCGGCCAATACCACCGCTGCTACTGTTTACATCAAGGCTGCTTTTGTTAAATACAATAGCCTTTAACTGCGTGCCTTTAACAGGGTTGCGGGCAAGCAGTATTTGCATAGATATATCGGGCAGCCATTGAAAGTTGTTTGACTGTATGGCAGAGGCATTGCTTATATTAAAGTCGAAACCGCTGCCTACAGTAACAACGAGTCTGCCATTAAGCAGGCTTTTGTTAAACTTGAAATCAATACTCTGCCTGTCTAACCGGTTACCTGTAGCAGTTGAGCCATAAATAGTGGAACTGCTGTACGTTGATGCGCTTACATTAAACTGCAGGCCAATTTTAGAAAAGGCGCTGTTTACCATATTGTTAACCTCATCGCTTATTTTTTGGCTGATAGTATTAATACCTGCGGAGCGCACAAGGTTATCGTTGGTACTGCCAAGGCCCTGGCCATAAGGCGCAAATGAGCCGAATACAATTAACCATGTTACCTGCTTCAGCATTTCGTTATCATTGCCCTGCAGTTTCTCTAAAAATATCTGGAAGGTAGGGTCATTGTTTATGGCGCTGTTTTGCTGAAATGCCAGCGAGAATTTTATATCCGGCTTCGTTAATTTATCAGTAAGGGTTGCAATTACATAAACATCGCCCCTGTAAGCCTGTACTGTGCCGCTAAGTTGTGCCTGGCCATTTACCAACTCGCCAAGGCTAACATTGCTGGCGGTATATTGCGCGGCAATATGTATGTTGGCATTGTAAGGGTCGCCCGTCCATTCAATAAAGCTGCCCGCATCGGGCAAAAGGTCAAACGGCTTTTTAATCAGGGATTGAAAATTAAAATCGTACCTGCCACCCTCAATATTGTACCGCCCCTTCATGCTAAGGTTGCCTGTGGCTGGTACATTTATTAATAGCCTGCCGTTACCGGTAGCCTTTATTACATCACCTGTTATTTCATCCAATATTACATCAATCTGTGCCTGGTTGTTTGCCGTTAGGTCAAGGTCAATATTCAGCTTGCTGGTGGCTGTTTGTATGGGTTTAATTTCTTTACCATATTGCTTAAACCGTATAAAATCAACTTCGGTACTACCCCTGTTATTTGATGTATTTATAAAAATATGGGTGGTGTCGTTTACTTCGCCTGCAATATACATCTGCATATCTTCCAGCGGGCCTTTCAGGGCAAGTGTTGCACGGCCTACAGCCCTGCCATAAAATTGCTGGTTATCTTTTTGTTTGGTATCCAGCAAAAGCATTTTTTTGGTGGCCATATCAAAATCAAAACGCATATTTTTAAAGCCTTTTTCGTACAAAAAGCCTTTAACAGTACCTGTGTTTTTGTTTTTGTCGTGTATTGTAAATTCACCTAAATCTATACCATTGTCCTTAAAATAAATGTTGGCTGAGTCAACAGTATATCTTACTTGTGTAAACTTAACAGTTAGCCCCGCTTTGCGCAACAGCATGTGCCCAAGTATTTGCGGGGAGGAGGGGTCGCCACTAACGGTAAGGTCGCCGTTGGCGTAACCAGTTATATTGCCAAAAAGGTCGCCAAGAAAACGGTTGAGTATATTTGTTTTTATGGTAGTAAAATGCCCGGTGGTAAATAATGGGTTGTTTGCCGAGTCTTTAGTATTATAATGCCCGGTAATGTCAAACACATAGTTTTCGTTGTTAGATTTAGCACTAAAATCGGCTCTTCCGTTGTCGCTGTTGTATTTGCCCGCTATGTTAACAACGCCTATAGAATCATCATCCATCCTGAACTGCTCAGTTTTTAACGCGGCTTCCACCCTGAATTTATTGTAAAAATCGCGCAAAAAAATATTGCCGTTGGCAATCCCTTCCAAACGTGGCGTTTGTGTAATAAGAGGTGTAAAATCGCCAAGGTTTACGTTTTTTAGCTTTATGATAAGGTTGCTGGAATCTTTATTCTCCGATTCTACTGATATTTCCTGGAAACCCTGCACAAACTTTACATTGGTTGCAGATGCAAAATCTTGTTTTATAATTATTTCGCCTTCCTTCTCAAGGTTCCATACTTTGTCGTTAACCGCAAATGATGACTGGTCAAAGTCAATTTTAACTCCGTCGGGCAGTGTATAAACTTCTGCATTTAAATGCGCATCTTTAAGGGTTGTGTTGGCGCTGGTGGTAATTTTTACCGATGAATGGTCGTTGGCTGATTTTATGTGAAAGGTTGAACCCGGCAAATAGAAGCTGTCGCCCAAATAAACCCTGTTTAGGGTGCCTGTAAGTACCAGGTTGCTGTAGTCACCTGCCCCTTTTATATCTGCATCTTCAAGCCTGTATTTTTTGTAACGGACATAAGGTATTTTTGCCAAGAGGCTGAAGCTGGTATCGTAAGAGTTTATATTGCCTTCGATGTGAACATCGCTTAAGCCAGACAAACTGGAGTCTAACAGTTTTGCATATTTGTCAAAATCGTGGGTGTTTATGGTAACCGAAAATTGCTGGTCTTTTATTTCTTCCCTTGGCGGGTCAATATAACTGGGGTAATACCGGCTTAAAAATGCCTGGAAGCTTTTGGGTAACTCCAGTATTGAGTATTTTTTGCCTTCTATACTTACATTAAACTGGTTGCTGGTGGCTGTAAGTATGCGGCCTTTTACACTGTCGTTAAAGGCTGTTACGCTTAAAGAATCAAAATCGAGATAGGTACTGTCGTGCAACAGCGTTGCGTTAAACAATTTGGCCGAACCCAGAAACTGGTCAATATTATGGCCTTTAAAATTAAAGTCAAAAAGGCCGGTAAGCTGAAAATTGTCTTTGGTAAAATTCAGCTTTTTTAGTTTGGCAGTGGCAACATCGCCCAGTATGTTAAAGGCCGGTTCTTTATCGCTCAGGTCAATTTCAATATGACTGGTTACTTCAAAATTTGTATCAGCGGCATTAAAGTCGCCGTTAAATTTTTGTTTTTGCAAAGCTCCATTAAAAGTAAGGTTTTTATAGTTGTAGTTATTAAACTCCAGGTTGCTAAAGTTGCCATTAATAGAGGCTTTAATGGTATCCAACGAAAAGCTGTATCCATCAACATCGCCGTTAAAGCCGATATTGCCCAGCAGGTCCGAGTTTACAAACTTGCCCAGGTTAAACTGTTTTGTTTGAACATTGCCTTTATAAACAGGTTCGCCGCCTTTGGGAAAGCTAAGCGTTAGCCTTGTATAAACCCCGCCTATGGCCGTGCTAAAATTACCGTTTATATCGTAGCTGGTTAGTGTACCGCCAACCGTACCCGTAAAACGCAATAAGCCCAGGGCCGCAAGATTGGGGCTTGTTATTTTTTTTATGGGTGGGTATATTATTGTAAGGTCGCTGTTGATTGTTTGTAAACCTGCATTGGTAAGGCTTATGCTGGTTTTTCTTATATCAGGCAAACCTTTTATAGTTAGGTTGCCTGATACGTAGGAGTTGCTTCCGGCTTTTAAAAAAAGGTCTTTTACATTAAAATTTGTAACAGTACCATAGTATTTGCCACTTATGACTGCACTTGTTTTCCAGGAGGAAAGCTCAGGGGCAAAATAAGCTATATCATCGCTGCTTACAGTGGCATTGCGAAAACGGGCATCCATTATAATCTTGTCAACATATTCACCCATGTCTTTATTAAAATCCTTGTAGCGCATGGCATAATAGTCGGTAATATGGCTTTTAGGAGTTTCAAGGTCAAACTTTTTAAACTCCATAATAGCGGGTGTAAGTTTAAAATCTGCCTGCAGTTTTTTTAACTCAAAGCCGCTGCGGTCTTTTGCCGAAAGGTTGATGGCAGCCTTAATGGTATCTTTTATAAAACTTAAATCATTTATTACACCGTTAAGCTTACCTGCTTGAATATTCGATCCGTCAAATATGCCTTTTTCTTCAATCCTGCCCCTTTTCATATTCGCAAAAAAACCATTGGTTATTTTAATGGATTTCACTTTTGCAACAATGCCTCCGGGGTTAAAGTACATGCCGGTATCGGGTAAAGCGGGGTGGGAGGTGTCAACCGGGCCCTTGCCATCAAAGTTTTCAATACTAAAATATGGTTTATCAAGGTCAATAGAGTTGATTAGAAAAAGGCTGCGGCCAATATCAATGGTGTCGGCATCAAGCAGCATGCTGCCTACTTTTATCATTGTTTTGTTGCCATCCCAATCATCGGTTTTGGTGTAGCTAACATTTTTAAGGTCTATCTTCTTAAAATTAAATGCAATGCCTTTAGAAGTATCTTTTGAGGTGGTGGTATCAGAGGAGGCGAAGTGGTCTACAATGAACTGGTAATTCCAAACAGAATCTTTTCGCTGTTGTTTTATAATGGCATCTTCAATACCTATGTATTTAAGGTCGGCATTGCTTTTCCAGAAAAACCAGTCCGTAATTCGAACTTTAACAGCACCCGCATAAAAAAGGGTGTCTTTATTAAGGTCCCTCACAATAGTGCTTTCAAGATTCATTTTATTAAAAAAACTAAAGCTTACATGCTTTATAGAAACGGTTGTTTTAAGGCTTTTAGAAAGGCTGGAAGTAACTTTACTTATAATAATATTCTGTACAAAATCGGTTTGTACCAGCAGCAGCAGTAATAGAAGAAGGGCCAGTAAAAAAGCAAAAACACGCCTGGCAATGCTAAAGAAGTACAATAATAAAACAACTGCCAGTATTATTAATGGCAAATAGTTTTTGCTGGTAAAAAACCACCACAGCAACAATATTGTAGCTGCACCTGTAAAAAACCAACCAGATATTTTTTGTAGCTTTTTCAGAAGACGGTATTTGGGGTAAAAATAGAATATAAAACGCTATAATCAAATACAATACCAAATAACTAACAAGGCGTTGTGAAATTGGATAAAACAGCAAACGCGTACTTTTTGCAGCGTATTGATGCCTGGCTATTACAAAAACAACAGCCTCTGTTTAACCTTATTGTTAAACAGGGGCTGTTGTGGTAAACAATTATATCAGGTATGCTGTATTAGTTATAAAGCGGGTTTACTTCCAATGCCGCAACGTCTTCATCCTTATAATTTTTAACAACATTGTATAAGGTATCTCTTTCCACAGGTTCTCTTTTCACCTGTTTAATTAACGATACCAGTTGGGCAGTGCTTAATGATGGGGATTGCTCCTCGCTGCCTGCCATAGAATATATTTTGGTGGTATCGTCAATGGTGCCGTCCAGGTCGTTCACGCCAAAGCTAAGGGTAAGCTGGGCATTTTGCCTGCCAAGCATAGGCCAGTAAGCTTTAAGGTGGGGGAAGTTATCCATGTACAAACGGGCAATAGCATAAAGCTTCATGTCTTCAACAACGCTGGTTTCAGCTACATTGCTCATTTCATTGTCCTTATTCCTGAATTTAAGCGGTATAAAGGTGTTAAAGCC